>JAFPNP010000150.1 GCA_017411125.1 Kiritimatiellia bacterium | reverse complement strand
GCGCAGTGCGGTAGTGGACGGTGGCCTTTTCCTCCGTCCGCGCATTGTGCCAGCGCCAACCCCACCATCCAGCTCCGGCAATGGCTGCCAGAACCGCCAATCGTTTAATCCATCTTAAGAGCGTTTGCATGGTACGTGATTATAGCAAACCGACAGAGCCGTGTCAAATTCCACGAAAATCGTTGCGCTTTTCTCCCGAAAGGGTGGATTGCGGAAGTAAACGCACCCGATTAGGTGTGGTTACTTCTGCAATGAGGAGTAGGCAGAGAAGAGTCAAGCAGAGAGAGGGGGAATGATGACAAACCCCATAACCTTCCCTAGGGAAGGAGGGTGCGTTTACTTTCGCAAAGCCGGGCTGTTCGGTATCATGTGCGCCAACGACCTCCTGGCGTCCGCGAGCGCGGTCGGGGGAGGACGGCAAACGCAAAGAAAGGAATGCCGACATGGCAAAGCAAATGACACTGGATGAGAGGAAGCGCATCGACTTCCTCCTCCAGCTGGGCTGGACCCCAGTCCAAATCGCAAAGGAGATGGGACGCAGCAAGACCACCATCATCCGCGAGATCATCAACCGCTCGGTCGCGTGCGACAGGGGCTACAGGTGCTCGAACCGCATCTGCGCCAACTTCGTCGTCTGCTCGCGGCCCAAGGGCTACGGCGCGAACCCGAACAGGCTCTTCCGCTGCACGGCCGGATGCTACGAGGTCTGCAGGGACTTCGTGGAGCGCACGTGCGAGCGCCTGGACGTCCCGTCGCGCGTCTGCAACGGATGCCGGGACTTCAAGTCCTGCCCGCTGATGAAGCGCCTCTACGTCGCGGAAGGCGCCCAGGCGAACCGCGAGAGCCTCCTGCACGACTCGCGCTCCGGCGTCCACCCGGACGCCGAGGCGCTGGAGAGGATGAACGCCGTGCTCTCGCCCTGCATCATGCGGGGTCAGTCCGTGAGGAACGTCGTCGCCAACAACAAGGACGTGTTCGGCACGGTCAAGGAGCGCACGGTGTACGACTACATCGCCGGCGGACTCTTCGACGCGAAGCGCGGAGACCTCCCGGAGGCGTGCCGCCACAGGGCGAGGAGGAAGAAGAAGGAGACCAAGACCAACGCCAAGTGCCGCGTCGGGAGGAACTACAAGATGTTCCTGGAGTACTGCCGCGTCAACGACATCACCGAATGGACCGAGCTTGACACGGTGATCGGGCGCGTCGGGGGCAAGGTCCTCTTCACGATGATCCTGCCGGGCGGCCTCATGCTCATGTTCCTCCGCGACAGGAAGTCGCCGCAGACCTGCACGCGCGTATTCAACATGCTGTGGAAGCTCGCGGGGCCAGAGCTGTTCAGGAGTCTCTTCTCAGTCATCCTCACGGACAACGGCACGGAGTTCTCCGACCCGGACATGATCGAGAACTGGCGCCCCGACCCCGAGCACAACCCCACGAAGACCGCATGGCGCGGGATCAAGCTGTTCTACTGCGACCCGTACTGCTCGTCGCAGAAGCCGCACGTCGAGCGCGAGCACCGCGAGGAGCGGCGCATCCTCCTCCACGGCGTCTCCTTCGACACGCTCACGCAGGACGACGTCAACCTCGTCGCCAGCCACGTCGCGAGCTACACGCGCGGAGTCCTCGACGACAAGACCCCGTACGACGTGTTCACGGAGAAGTTCGGCGAGCCCGGAAGGAAGCTCCTCGACGCGCTCGGCATCGTGAAGATCCCGGCGAACGAAGTCACCCTCGACCCCATCCTCCTCGGCGCGAAGTTCAAGCACCATGCGGACAGGGTCATACTCAGGAAGGCGGGTGTTATCCCTCCAAAGAACGCCTGAGGACAGAAGTGAAATAGCCTCCCGCGAGGGAGGCAATGCATAGTCCACGTCCGGTTTCTGCCGAAAACACACTCCGGGGGCGGACAGCGGCAGCATTGTACCATAATCCCACCAGAAGGTGTCAAAAGCGTCAATCCGAACAGGCCGCAAGGGTGAACGCACCCGAATCCGCGCAAATCGGACGGCCCAACCTCAAAGCCACACGCCGGAACGTCGACGCGTTGTCAAAAGTCAGGCAGAACTGGTACGTTTACTTTCGCGATGGTGCGTTTACTTTCGCGCGCTACGCGCGATTTCTTGAGCATGGCTCGCTGCCATTGTACCATAACCGCCGCATCGTGTCTATTGTTTAACCAGCCAGAGGCCGAAAAGTCCGCCCGCTATGTTGCCCGGCGTCGTCGCGAACCTGACTTCGATTTCGCTCTTGCCCGCCGTCAATTCCGGCGGAATCGGCATCTCGCGATAGAAGAACCTGTGCTTCGCGTCGTCCTTGAGGCTTTCCGTGAAGATTGTCTTTCCATCCACCTGCACGTTGAACGTGCGCGGGCCTGACCACATGCGGTAGCGCGCCACGAGCGTAAACGGGCCGTCTCCCTTGACGGACATGCGATACGAGAAATACCCGCCCGTGTGCGCGTCGCGCCATCCGTAGGTTTTGCCGTATACGTTCTCGCCGCTGTTGCAGTTCCTCGCCTCCAGCTTGTGCGTTTCTTCGCTCTCCCGGTCGTTGGGGACCACGAAGTCGACCGCCCCGCGCGCGTATCCGGTCTCCTTGGCGCAAGCCGCCGCGTATTCCGCGCCCTCGCCCGCGTCCATCAGCCGCCAGTACATTGCGTAACGGCTGTAATGCAGGGCGAACATCGGCACGAACAGCACTTCCGTATCCTTCAGGCGGAACGTCAACGGCCCCACCGCCGTCGGCTCCAGATAGTCTGCCGGACGCCGGAGCGCGTCCGCCGGAAGCGCTCCTTCCGCGATGAACTTGCCGAACCTGTTGCTCCAGGTGAACGCCGCCGTCAGGTTTCCGGCGGAGAGCGGCGGAACGTAGTCCTTGCGGTCGATCCCTTCCGATCCGAGGTCGGCGACGAGCAGCGTCGGCCCGTAGAAGAACGCCGCGTAGTTCTTCGATCCGGGAAGCGGTTCGGCCCTGAGCGACATCGGGAATTCCACGTCGATGCGGTCGCCCGCCTTCCACTCGCGGGCGATCGACACGTATCCGCCAGCGTCGGAAAGCCCGCCCGCTTTTGCGCCGTTCACGTACACGGCGAAGCGCCCGTCAGCCCACGACGGACGGCGGATTTTCACGGCGAACTTCGGATTCTTTCCCGCCGCCTCGATCTTCACGCACGACGTCTCGCCGTAAGGGAAAGCCGTCTCCTGGCGCAGCCGCGCGCCGCGCGACTTCCAGTCGAGCGTTGCCGGCGCGAACAGATTGACGCGCACGGCGCTGTCGTCCGCGGTGCGGGAGAACACCATCTGCGCGTATTCTCCCGGCGCCTCGAAGCCCGTGCCTGTGCAGCACCACATGGAGTTGAACTCGCGCGAATAGGTGCGCGACGCGCCCCATTTCGCCGGAGTGTGGTAGACCGCAAGCCCCCTGAACGGGTCGTGCGAGGCGAGAAGGTGGTCGAAGAGGGCGCGTTCGTAGAAGTCCATCAGTTTTGCGGACGGATCGACTTCGAACAGGAATTCGGTCAGTATGAGCATGTTGACCGACGCGCACGTTTCCGGCCCGGCGACGCGGGTTATCTTGCGTTCGACGTTCTTCAGCGGGAAGAGGTGTTCGTCGTACCCGTTGCCGCCGTTGGCGAACGCGTGCTCGACCGCGTATATGCGCCATGCGTTGACCGCCGCCGCGTGGAGACGCTCCTCGCCCGTTATGCGCGCGACCTTCTCCGCCGTGTAGAACTTCGGTATGTGCGCGTTGCAGTGCTGGATGGCGAGGCTGGCCGTGTTGCCGTCCGCGACCGGATCGATAGCCCGCATGTGGCACATGCGGCGCGCCCAGCGGCGGTACTTCTCGTCGCCCGTCGCCTTGTAGGCGTACACGTAGGTGAGCGGAATCGACCCGTGTTCGCTCACGAGCAGCTTCTCCATGTTTGCGTCGTCCAGCTTGTCCACCACCTCTTCGCCGAACCAGTCGGACATCCTGATGAACACCTTCCACGCCTTTTCGCTGCCGGTGGCCTCGTGGACGCGCCACACGCCGAGCAGCACCTTGTTGAGTACGTAGACCAGATCGAAGCACCCGTTGACGATTCCTACGTTGGTGAACGCCGGATTGTATCCGTGAAGCCTGATGTCGCCAGCCGCGATCTGCGCCATCGCCTTGCGTCCGTTCTCCGTCGCGAGGGCGTAGCCGCACCCGTGCGCATCCTGGACGGCGGCGAGTTCGTCGATCACGTAGAGCAGCCGCTTCTTCAGCTCCTCGTCGCCGGTCGATTCCACCGTCGTCGCCGCGCCGGCCATCCAGAACGCGAGGATGTGCCCGGCAAGATCTACGCTTTTGACCTTTGAACTTTCCCATCCGCCGTAGGGCGGCGCCTTCGGCTTCAACCCCGCCTCGCTGCGGAACCGGCTCAAGAGACGGTCTGGATCGAGACGCAGAAGGTATCGCCTGTTCTGCTCCTGCTGCGCTTTCAGCGGTCCGCCCGTCAGACGGACGTCCGTAAGCGGGAACAGCGCTTCGCGCGCCTTCGGCGCCTCCGCTGCGCAGAATTGCGCCGCCACTGCGGCGGCCACGGCGATTGTACGTGCTTTGGTTTTCATTGTCTTGTATTTCGTTTTGTATTTCATAGTCTCGAATCCTGGTTGGCGGACAGTATACACCATCCGCCGTCCTGGCGCAATGGTGTATCCATCCTGATTTCCACCTTGCGCTGAACAGGCGGATTTGCTAAACTAGTATCATGTTCAATCTTCCAAGTTGCTTTCGCGGGTTTTCTCAAGCCGTGTCGGCTTGACCCTCGAAGGGACGAATGAACCATGCAAGTGTCAAAGAGGTGTGGAGATGGACGCGTTGATAAAAGTGCGTAAAAGCGCAAGAATTCAAGGAGGAACAGACATGCTGATGAAAAAATGGTCCAAGGCGGGAGCGATGCTTTCCGCCGTTCTGGCGACAACACTTGCCGTCGCCGATCCGGCGACCGTGTTGCCTGACATGGCAGGCGTGGCGCCCGAGCCACCAGGAGGCTGGAAGACGAAGGCGATGGCCATTGGGGTTCCGGCCCCAAAGGATGTCGGGCGCTTCTGCTCGTTCGTGAAGAACACGCTGAAGCCGTCCGGCGTCGAGGCGATCGTCCTGCTCGTGCGCTACAACTACAAGTTCGCGTCGCATCCCGAATGTGCCGGCGGCAACGCGATCTCCCTCGCGGACGCGAAGGCCATCAAGCGCGCCTGTGACGAGGCGGGCGTGCGCCTCATCCCGAAGATGAACCTCCTGGGCCACCAGAGCGGCGCCGTCGTGAAGGAGGGGCTTCTCAAGGGACATCCCGAACTCGACGAATCGTTTGGCAAGGAGAAGATCAAGCACAACTACTGCCGAAGCATCTGTCCCTCCCATCCCGACGCGATGCGCATTGTCACCGATCTCGCCGGAGAAATGGCTGAGGCGTTCGGGGCGGACACCCTGCACATCGGCTGCGACGAGGTCTTCGAGATCGGACTCTGTCCGCGATGCCGCAACACGCCCACCGCGAAGCTCTTTGCGGACTGGGTGAACGGAATCGCCCGGCATCTCAAGGCGCGTGGCGTGACGACGATGATCTGGGGCGACCGGCTGCTCGACGCGAAGGCGAGTGGCTATGGCGTATGGGAGGCCAGCGACAACGGCACGAGCGCGGCGCTCGGGATGCTCGACAAGGACATCATCATCTGCGACTGGCACTACGAGAACAGTCCCGCATATCCAAGCGTCGAAGTCTTCGCGGACGCGGGTCGCAAGATATTCCTCTGCCCGTGGCGCTATGCCGAGAACGCGCAGAAGTTCCTTGCCTACGCCGTGGCGCACGACAAGGGGCAGTACCTCGGCCTGCTCTTCACCACCTGGTATTCGTGCGAAGATCTGATGGACGTGTTGGAGGGCAAGGGGGTTCTGCGCCACAAGCCGGACAGCGAACAGGCGAAGACGCTACTTGCGCTGCGACGCAACTTTCGCTACCTTTTCCCGCAGTCAAAGCAGTGTTGTAAACGTTAAACGCCAACCAAGGAGAGAAACAAATGCTTAGACTTGCAAGTTTGTTGTAAAATGTAGAATTGACAATAAAAAACAACTATAATAGTCATTCGTCAACCCGTAATAGGAGATCGATATGGCGACGAAAAATGTTTTCAGCAGCAGGGCAACCATGTTCCGCACCGTGATTGCGGCGGCGGTTTGCGCGGCGTCGGCGGTTTCGCCGACGTTGGCGGATGTCAACATAACCGAGGACGTCGCGCTTGACGCGGACGCCGACTGGCGCGGACAGGGCGTTGTCAACATCGCCCAAGGCGCGACGCTCGATCTGCGCGGGCACAGCCTCCGGGTTTCAGGCATCGCTGGCGACGGCACGATAACGTCCGACTACGGAATCACGCCGCCCGTCGGCGCCCTCGATCGTGACGGACAACTCGATCTTCTGGCTCGACGCCGCCGACGCATCGACAATCGCGACGGACGCAAGCGGAAACGTGAGCACGTGGACGTCCAAGTCGGGTGACCGTCGCGCCGCCACGACGCAGAACGCATCCTACATGCCGGTTTACAAGCCGTATGACTACGGAAGGCCATGCGTTGATTTCGGCGAGATATATACGGGCAAAGACCAGAATGTCGGCGTCGATATGACCTATTCGGCGTTCACCGACATCAAAACCGCGTTCTTCGTGTTCAAGATTTCAAAGTGGGCCTTCTTCCTTGGCGGTCCGGGCTATCATTTCTTTCGCGGGGGATATGCCAATTCCGCATTGTCGAGAATTGGCAAGGCGTGGAACGGGCTTGACGCCGTAGGCGACTTGGATAACGAGAACTTCCCGGACGACTCTTTCCAGGTCATTGCAATCGAGATGAAAGACGGTCAATTTGGCACTTCGGACCGTCTCTGCCGCGACAACCGCAGAAACGTGGAGCAGCGCACGGGCGGGCGGCAGCTCTGCGAGGTCATTCTCTTTAACATGACGCTCGCCGACGAGCAGCGCACGGAAGTGACCACGTATCTCCAGAACAAGTGGGCGGCATACGACGGCGCGGACATGG
>JAFPNP010000019.1 GCA_017411125.1 Kiritimatiellia bacterium | reverse complement strand
TTTTCCTCTTCGGGATCGGGAACCTGCCAATACATGTTGTACCTGCGGAAATGGAGATCGTACATCGGCTTGAGCAGAATGTCGCTTCCCTTCAGGCGGAACACGATCGCGCCGGTCGTCCGTTCGAGGCACGTGGACGGATCGGCGACAGCGGACGCCGGAACGCGCACGATCGACATCGGCTTGCCGAGTTTCCAGCTGCTGGTGTTCGATGCCGGCGGTTTTGCGAAATAGTCCTGTTCCGAAAGCCCTTCGCTTCCCATGTCTCCGACGAGCAGCGTGGGACCGTAGAAAAAAGCCACGTACTTGTTCGAGCCGGGCAGCGGCTCCGCGCGGAGAGACATCGGGAACTCTATGTCGATGCGGTCGCCCGCCTTCCATTTGCGGGCGACATCCACGTATCCGTCCTTTTCCGCGCCGGCGCGTTCTCCGTTCACGTACACCGCGAATCCAGCGCCTGCCCATCCGGGACGGCGCACCTTGATGGCGAACTCAGCGTCCGCGCCGACTTTCTCGACCTTCACGCACGAAGCCTCGCCGTAGGGGAACGCCGTCTCTTGCCGCAGCCGCACGCCGCGCTCCATCCAGTCGAGCGTCGCCGGCGCGAAGAGCTGTACGCTCGCCGAGCTTTCGTCCTGCGCGTGCGTGAACACCATCTGCGCGTATTTGCCCGGCGCCTCGAAGCCGGTACCAGTGCAGCACCACATTGAATCGAACTCGTCGGAGTACGTGCGCGAGGCGCCCGGCATGGCGGGAGTGTAGTATATCGTGCGGCCAAGCACAGGGTCGTGCGTGGAAAGCAGATGGTCGAAGAGGACGCGCTCGTAGAAGTCGATCTTGTCCGCCGACGGCTCCGTCTTGAACAATGCTTCAGTCTGGCGCAGCATGTTCACGGAGTTGCACGACTCCGGGCCGCCGGTCATGAAAAGCTTCTTCTCGAAGTCGGCTTTGGGGAAGAGGTGTTCGCGGTGCGAATTGCCGCCGTTCGCCCAGGCG
Source organism: Kiritimatiellia bacterium (assembly GCA_017411125.1). GTDB lineage: Bacteria > Verrucomicrobiota > Kiritimatiellia > RFP12 > UBA1067 > RUG572. Next base: position 7,543 of record JAFPNP010000019.1, on the reverse strand, counting down.
TGGTCGTGGACGAACGCCCGCCAGGCATTGACAATCGCATCATGCAGTTTCTTCTCGCCCGTAATGCGGTAGACCCGCTCGAATCCGGTGAACTTGGGGATTTCGTTGTTCGCGTGGTGAAAACAGAGGTGCGCGGCATCGCCTTTCGCGAGCGGCGCGAGCATCCGCTCGTGGCACAGCCGGCGCGCCCAGCGGCGGTATTTCGCGTCGCCAGTCATCTCGAACGCCACCGCGAACGTCTCCGGCAACGAGCCGTGTTCGCAGTCGAGCACCTTCTGCAGCTGCGCATCGTCCAGTTTCTCCACTACGGCGTTGCCGAACCAGTCGGACAGCCTCAGGAACACGCGCTTCGCCTTGTCGCTTCCTGTCGCCACATGGATGCGCCACAGTCCGATCAGCACCTTGTTGAGCGTGTAGATAGGCTCGAAACGGTCGTTGATGAACGATCAGTACTCCGTCTTGGGGTTGATCTTGACGTTGATCTTGCCTGACGCGATCTCGTCGAACACCTTGCGCCCGTTCTTCGCGGCGAGGGCGTAACCGTCGCCGTGCGCGTTCTGCACGGCCTCGAGCTCGTCCACGATGTACAGCAAACGGCGCTTCAGTTCCTCGTCGCCCGTGGCCTCCACCGTCATCGCGGCGCCGGCCATGTAGAATCCGAGGATGTGCCCGGCGAGATCGAGCCAGTGCCTCGGCGACTCCCAGCCGTTGTAGGATTCGCCCTTGGGCTTCAGTCCGGCCTCGCTGCGGAAGCGGCTCAAAAGCCTGTCAGGCTCAAGCCGCAGCAGATATTCGCGGTTCTGCTCCTGCTGCGCCTTGAGCGGGCCGCCCGTCAGGCGGATCCGGGAAAGCGGAAACAGGTTTTCGGCAGGCGAGGCCGCAATGGCCGTCGCGGCAAGCAAGAACGCGGCTACGCCAGACCCGAATCGGCGGACGGTGTTCGTTTCATGTATCATTTCATTCTCCTTGTTTTTCCAATCGCATGTCGCTTTACTCTATCGGCGGCGGCACGGCCTTGCCGTCGCGCTGGTCTTCGACGCGGTAGTCGTGGCCGACGTATTGCGCGTTCGATCCCATGAAGACAAGCAGCCGCTCCCATTCCGCCGGAGTCAGCTTCACGCCGTGGTGGCCTTTCTTCAGCATGTGGTACAACGGCGAGGCGTACGCACCCGAAGTGCGCGGCGCGGTGTAGGCCGGTTCGAAGAAGGCCACGTATGCGCCCCTGCGCTTGCGGGTGATTTCATAATCGTAGGCGAAGAAATGCACGTAGCGACGCAGCGAATCGTAGGACGTCGCCCAGCCCAGCCTGTGCTTGCGCCAGTCGCCCGCGCGGAGGTCCGGGGCCTTCGCCGCGCGCTTCTCGCCGTGGCAGGAAACGCACTTCGCGTCGAGGACTGGCTGCACGAGCCTTGCGAAACTATACGGTTTCGCGCCTTCCGGGGCGGGCTTGATTTTGCTGGGCGCGCGGCGCATGGCGAGCGGAAGTTCCGCTCCAGGCTTGTTCGCGGCGGACGTGCGCTCTTCGTGGCATCCGTTGCACACGAGCCGTTCGCCCGGATGCACGTAGGTGTCGCTGCGCATGTTCTGCACGGTGCATCCTTCCGCGTCGAGCGCCTGGAAGTAAAGCGGCACGTCCACCGGCGCTTCGAAGAACGCGCTGCCGTCGGCCTCCACGGGCACGGTGCCGAGGCACTGGCGGGCGACCTGCTGCCGTTCCGCGCCGAGGCGCGGACGGGCCGTCATGAAATCAGTCTTAGGCAGCACCTGCCAGATGCGGAGCGCTGCGACCTTCGCGTCCTTCGGAAACGGAATCTTCGAGTTGTACACGTTCACGAGGCCGATCTGCGCCGTCTTGGGAAGCGCGTCTGGCGGAATCGTGGCGGGACGCGTCCCGTCGGCGTTCGCGGGGCGCCCCACGAGCGTGCCATGCGCGAGGACGGGCGGGCGCGGACGCGCCTTGAGCGGCATCGGGTCGAGGCACGAAATCGTCGGGTGCGTGTACAGCCTCGTCTTGTTGCCGAAAACGTCCACGAGCGTGATCGCGTAGCGCCGGACGGACTGCACTTCGTACTTTCCGTTGGCGTTGCCGTCGTACACGCATATGAAGTATTTCTCGCTCAGCGGCCACGGCGTCGCATACGCACCGCTCGTCTGCCGTCCTTCGCGCGTCTCGCTTTCTGGGAACGGCTGTTCTGGAGTCACGCGCCGCACCTGCGACATCCTGTCGTCGTCGCGCTCCGCCGGGTCCACGAGGATGATCGAGCCGTATGCGCATCCGTGGTGCGGCGTCGCCACTGCGGCGTATTTGCGCGAACCGGGCACGGCCCGCCCATTCATTTCCATGAGCGGACTTGATCCGGAGTGGTGTTCGCGGGTGTTGCCGTTGACGGCGCGCGGGTCGCGTCCGTCCGGCGTGGTGCGCCAGAGGTGGTGCGCCTGGCTGAAACCGCGGTCCACGTAGTCCCACCGCGTGTACAGTATCATGCCGTCGTTGTCCACGCTTGGATGCCATTCATTCGTTTCGTGCGGACTGAGCTGCACAAGGTCCGTCCCGTCCGGGAACATCGAGTGGAGCGTGAACGTCGGCACCGGGCGGCCGTGGCACCGCCCGAATCCGCCGCGCCGCTCGGAGATGAACGCGATGCGTCCGTTCGGCAGCCAGCAGGGATCGAAGTCGTTGAAACATCCGGACGTGAGCTGGCGCAGACGCGAGCCGTCCGCCGCACACGTGAACACGTGGTACACGGTGTCGTCGTTCCACTTGCGAATTTCGGCCTTGCCGCGCGTGTAGGCGAAAGCGATCGCAGAACCGTCCCACGAAACGTCCGGCGAGATATAGCCGCCCTTGCCGAGCGCCCTGCCCTTCCAATCGCCCTTTTCAACAAGCCGCCCGTCGAGAAGGTCGCGGGCCGTCGGATGGTCCGAAAACGGATTCTCCAGCACGTACAATCCGTCGCCCACGGTTGCGCCGTGCATCGTGGCGTGGAAACCGAAATACTGGTCGCACATGTGCCATCCAGCCTGGTACTCATCTAGAGGCAGGGCCTCGTGGCCGACGAACACGAGACGGTCGATTCCCTTCAGAAGCGGATTCTTGAGGGCGACGCGGCGGTTGAGAGCATGGACTGCGGAAAACGCCGGGAAGCGCGTCTCGCGCCAGTCGCGGCGCGAAGCGGCGGCATTCGCAATAATGCCATCTAGCTCTCTTCTCTCCGCGGCGAGGTCGACGCCGGCGGCGGAAAGATCGTCCATGAGCGCGCGGGTGCGGCGCGCTATGACGTCCAGCGGATCCTTGTCGCCCGGCAGTATGCAGGCGGCGGCGTCCACGCTCTGCGTCGCCGCAAGCGGCGGCAGGGCGCCCCAACCCTTGATGTCGCGCTCGATCAGGCGCCAGTCGAGGCGGGCGTACTCGTGCGTACCGCCGGCGTCCGGATACTGAGCGCACTGCGCCGCCGCGCATGCGGCGGCGGCAGCTGCGGCAAGAATCGCCCGCATCGTCAGACTCCAACCTTCTTGCGGATTTCCTGCATGATCGGCGCTACTGCGAACTGCGGACGCTCGAAGCAGGAGTACATAGCTTTGTCCTGCGGATTCGTGAAGTCGCGCTTCACTGGGTCCCAGCCGATCTCGCGCCCCACGTTGTTCATGGCGAGGTAGCCGAGGACGCAGGAAATCGTAGAAGCATTCGCCTCCTCCACCGTGATGTGCGTATCCTTGCGATCGCGCATTCCGACAAACCACGGACGGTGGTGGTCTCTGAACGGATTGCGCACGGCGTGCTTCTCGGGGTCGCCGGCGATCAGCTCCTTCTTGTTCGTCTCGAGGGGACGCCAGTAATCGGCCTTCGGCTTGTACGCGGTGTCCACGCGGCTGCCTTCCGCTACGGACGAGCCTCCGCGGCTCGTCCATATCCAGTCGCCGTTCTCGCCGGTGAAGCGAACGCCCCATCCACCTCTGGACAGAAGCCCCTTCGGAAGGTCGGAGTACTGCCTAGAAGCACACAACATCTCGACGCCGTTCGCGTACTTGTAGACGATGCGGTATTCGTGGTGGACGTTGAAAAGGCGTCCGTTGAGGAACGTGGCTTTCTCCGCCTTGACGGAAACAGGACCCGCGTTGCCCATGGCCCATTGCGCAATGTCGATATGATGCGAACCCCATCCGCCGATGTTGCCGGTGCAGTAGTCCTGGATCTGCAACCAGCCGACGTTCTGCCCAGGCACTCTCGCTCTGGGCTTTCCGTTCGCGTCCAGGGGGCGCCAGTGCGTGCGCAGCTGCGAATACGGCACGCCGTCGCGCGCCGGACCGAGCCAGAGATCGAAATTGAAGTCAGCCGGATCCGGGGTCTTCTCGATAGACGGCACATTCCATTCCCTGCTAGGATCGTTCAGAGGCAGCTCCACGTCGATGCGCTTCAATTTGCCGAGACGTCCGCTCAGCACGCATTCCACGCCCTGCCGGAAACTGTGTTGCCCGCGCTGCTGCGTGCCGATGTGGAACACGCGCTTCGTCTTGCGCACGGCATCGGCTATGGCCTGGCTCTCTTCGATGGAAAGCGCCATCGGCTTCTGCACGTAGACGTCCTTGTTCTTGTAGCAGGCTTCAACGACCATGCGGGCGTGCCAGTGGTCCTGCGTGCAGATCATCACGCCGTCGACGCCGGGGTCGTCCAGCACCTTGCGGTAGTCCATTTCGAGCTTCAGATGGTCGAGCTTTCGTTTGCAGTACCGCTCGGCGACGTGCTTCATGTTCGCGAGGCGGGCGGAATCGCAGTCGCAGACCGTCGTGAGCACGGCAATGTCCTGGTTGCGCGCTACGCCGCCGATATCCATCGACGTGCCGATCCGCCCGCATCCGATGATGGCGATCTGCAGTTTGTTGCTGGGAGCCCCCGCGCCCAGAACGCTGCTCGGGACGATGACCGGGGCGGCGCTGGCGGCGATCGCGCTTTTGAGGAATCCGCGTCTGTTGATAGACATGAGGTACCTTTCTTTTGCTATGCTTTTGCTTGGTAAACAGGGACGCGGCTATTATACCGCATCCGGCGTTGCCTCGTCAAACGGAAACGCTAGTTCTCCTTCGTGACGCCCATGCGCAAGAGCGGAAGCACAGCCTCCGCCCGCCGGTCGAGATTGAACACCGCAAAACCGCCAAGTCCGAGGTCGCGCACGGCCTGTATCTGCTTCGCGAGCCGCACCGCATCCTCCCCGTCGTTCGTCCAGCACGAAAGGCCGATGCCGGGACGCAGTTTCGCCGCCCCCACCGCGTCGCGCTGCACCCGCGCCTGGCTCTTGAACATCGCTGGCGATTCCACGTAGTCCATAGGGCAGACGAAGTCAAGCCAATCGTTGCGGCACCACGCGGGCCAGTCCTGCCCTATCGTGTCCGCGTCGGTCGACGGATTGCGGTAGACCGCAGCGGAAATCCGCACGCCCGGACGCTCCGCCCTCACGCGCCGGGACACTTCGCGCACGACGGCCGAGATGTTCGCCGCCCGGAACGCCGCCCATCCGCGCCGGAAAGCGTCGTCCGTCCTGACCTGCGCTGGCCAGTTCGTGAGAGCGACGCCCATGTACGCCTCGAAACGTTCGCGGCATCCGCCACAGAAACAATGGTTGACGTCTGGATAGCGGATGTAGTCGAAGTGTATCCCGTCCACGCCCTTGTGCGCCAGCTCGCACATCGCCTCGACCTCCAGCTTCTGGTTGTCCGGGTGCGACGGACACAGCCACCTGCGCTTGGTCTTCCCGTCGAACGAGACCTGCAACCTGTTCGTCGCGGCCATCTCGTTCTCGAACGAAGCGGGCGTGCAGTTGCCCATGTTCCAGCACACTCTCCACGCATGGCATTCCACCCCGTTTCTCCTGCATGCGGCCAGACACTCTTCCAGCGCATCGCCGCGCGCCGCGACATCCGGCACGACAGGCAGCACCGCCGACTCGTAGAACGCCGCTCCGGCCCAGCACACGTTCGCGAACACGGCATTGAAGCCACTGGCCTTCAGCAGCTGCGCAGTCGCGTCCCAAGTGTAGCCGCCTCCAAGGCCTCGTGCGGAATGGCACCAGAACGCCCGGTGTTCGCCGGCGGCAGACGAACGTCCGGCCATCCAGTCCCGTATTTCCTCGCGGCGCTTCTCTCGCGCGGCGTCGCGCGCGGCGGTCTTCGCCCTCAGTTCCGGCGAAAGCTCGCAGACTATCGCCCGCATGAGCTCGGCCTGCACGCCGGACGTGCCGCCAAGCCACACGTGCGCCATGTACACGCCGGTCGAGGCTCGGACGAGCGCAGGCCACTTCATGGGCTTGCGTCTGCCGTCCGACCATCTGGCGACAACCGACGCGCCGCCCTTCGGCGCCGCCGCGCACGTGATCCACGACGCCTGCGGCACGAACTCCGGTTGGCCCGCAAGCCCCTCGCCCGCACGCAGAAAACCGCCGATCGCGGGCGGCTGCACCGTGCCGGCGATCCTCACGCCAAGAAGGTCGGACACCTCTTTGGGCAGCGAATAGCATCCAAGCAGCTTCCGTCCGCCAAGGACGAACTTCCGCACCGCCGCGACGGCGTTCGACGGCATCGATGGATTGTAGGGAAGCACGGCGGCTTTCATCGAGGCCAGAGTGTCGGGCGCGAGGTCGGTATCCGCCACGAGAACCGTGCCGACGCCCAGCGCCTCGAGCGATGCGGAGACGTTGGACGCGAACGTGAGGTACGACGACGCGCCGGCGCCGCCGGCGGACGCAAGCGACTCCGCGTAGACGATCGCCACTTCCGACACGCCGCCCGAAGCCGCCACGTTCGCGATGGCGCACACCGTGGCGTTCGTGCCCGCCCGCCATCCGCAGACGCGCATGGTCGTGATGCCGTCCCAGCCATTCACCCGGCCTTCGGCGCGGAAGCGTCCCTTGGGCAGGTTCACGCGCGTCCACTCCATATCCTCCTCCGGCGCGAACTGAGCTCCGTACCATCCGTCGCCGCTCTTGAGGTAGCAGGTGAACGACGTGAACTGCGAAAGGTCGCCGCAGATGAAGTCAAACTGAAGCCCCGGACGCATCCGCAGATCGCACGGCAGACGCACGTCCCAGCCCGTGCGCTGCACCGGCGGCCCGGTGAAATCTGCCGGAAGCTTCACGACGCCGGGCGACACGAACACCGCAGGCCACGTGGCTTCGCACGGGCGGAAAGCGTCCTTCACGGCCGCCGCGTTCGTGAGCGACGCCCACGCCGGGATTATTTGCGCGCCGCCGGCTTCCGGCGCGTCAGGCAGCACGAGCCGGGGCGGCTCCGTCAGGCGCGTACGCGAAATGGCCGCGCTTCGCTGCGGCCTCGTCCTAGGATTTTCCGCATCTTCGCCACATCCGGCGAGCAGCAGAGCCGCGGCTGCGGAGAAGAGAAGAAATACGCCCCTCATGCCGCCACCGTCATTTCACAAGCCCGGAATGGCGGAGAAGAGCCTTCGTTTGCGGATCGCGCCCGCGAAAGAGCCGGAACACCTCCATCGGATCCTTGCTGCCGCCGAGAGCGAGGATCGTGTCGCGGTAGCGCTTGC
>JAFPNP010000149.1 GCA_017411125.1 Kiritimatiellia bacterium | reverse complement strand
CGTCTGCGGTGCGCGTGACCTCGGCGAGGCCCTGCGTCGCATCGGAGAGGGCGCGACCATGATCCGCACGAAAGGCGAGCCCGGTACGGGCGACGTGGTGCAGGCCGTCCGCCACATGCGCAAGATGCAGAGCGAAATTCGTCGCGTCGTGTCACTGCGCGAGGATGAGCTCTACGAAGCTGCCAAGGAACTCGCCGCGCCGCTCGACCTCGTGAAGTTTGTGCATGACAATGGCAAGCTGCCGGTCGTGAACTTCGCCGCCGGCGGCGTTGCGACGCCGGCGGATGCGGCTCTTATGATGGAGCTTGGCGCGGAGGGCGTGTTCGTGGGAAGCGGCATCTTCAAGAGCGGCGATCCTGTAAAGCGCGCGGCGGCTATCGTTCAGGCCGTCACGAACTGGCAGGATGCGAAGCTGCTTGCACGGCTCTCGGAAAATCTCGGACCCGCCATGGTGGGCATCAACGCTGAAGAGATTGAAACCATCATGGAAGAGCGCGGGAAGTGAAGGTTGGAGTGTTGGCAGTACAAGGTGCGTTTGCCGAGATGGAGACGTACTGGCGCGGGAAGGGCGCGGAGACGTTCGAAATCCGGCAACGTGCGGATTTGGAACGCGGCATGGATGTGCTGGCGCTCCCCGGAGGCGAATCGACCGTGCAGGGCAAGCTGCTGAAGGATCTCGGACTCTTCGCGCCACTGAAAGAGCGCATCGGCGGTGGTCTCCCCGTGTTCGCCGTCTGCGCAGGGTTGATTCTGCTCGCGGAGAAAATCGACGATCCCGGTAGCCGTACCGACACGCGTCCCGAGCGGTGGTTCGGCGTCCTGCCCGTCACCGTACGTCGCAACGCCTACGGACGCCAGCTCGGCAGCTTCACGACGCGCGGGACGTTTGACGGCCAGCCGGACTTTCCGATGACCTTTATCCGCGCGCCGGCCATCACCGAAGTCGCGCCACAGGTCGAAGTGCTTTCAACCTTCGACGGCGCGCCCACGGCAGTTCGCTGGTGCAACGTCACCGCCTTCACCTGGCACCCCGAACTCAACTGACAGTCTCACTGCTGCAACTAATCCATTCAATGAAAAACCAAGTTACGACACTTCAGGACACGCTCGAAACGCGCTTTTTCGCACCGCTGCGCCGGCCGCGCACGCGGCGCGTGGGCGTCGAGCTGGAGTTTCCCGTCTGGAACCGCACGCCGGGCAAGGGAACGGATTTCGCGGCCGTACACGCGGCGACGGACGACTTTCTCTCCCGCTTCCCCTTCTCCGACCAGGTGCGCGACGATGAGGGCAACATCTACCGCGCGACCGACCCCGGCACGGGCGACGAGCTTTCCTTCGACTGCTCCTACAACACGCTGGAAATCTCCTTCGGCCCCGACGAGAACCTGAACGAGACGCATCGCCGCTTCACCGCCTACTATTCAGCCTTGCAGGAGGCGTTGGGACGACGGGGACACGCCCTCACCGGCATGGGGATCAACCCCCGGTGGCGGGAGAACCGCCCCGATCCCATCGGGAACGGACGCTACCGGATGCTGCTCCACCACCTGAAGTCCTATTCCAAGTACGGCGGTTCCCCACGATTCCACGACCATCCCGAATTCGGGCTCTTCTCCTGCGCCTCGCAGACGCAGGTGGACGCGGACGAGGAGACGGTCGTCCCGCTGATCAACGCCTTCAACCTCCTGGAACCATTCAAGGCCGTCCTGTTCGCCAATTCCCCCTTCGGCGCGCGGGCTGAAACGCTGTGCGGACGCGACAGCCTCTGGAGCAAGAGCCTCCACGGACTGAATCCGCACAACTGCGGCATGTACGGCGTCACGGTCCGGTCGCTGGCGGACGTCAGGGGCTATCTGGAATCGACCAGCATCTACTGCGTCGAGCGCGGCGAGCGTTACATCAATTTCGCCCCCGTTCCGCTCCGCGACTACCTGCAACTTGGAAGCGTCGTGGGCGAATACTGGGACGCGACTGCGAAGATCCACCGCAAATGCCTCATTTCGCCGCTCCCCTCCGACGTCGCCTGGCTGCGTCCGTTCAAGTTCGAGGACCTCACCCAGCGCGGGACGGTGGAGTTCCGTTCCGTCTGCGAACAGCCCGTGCGCGAGGCGTTCGCCTCCGCCGCGTTCCACGCCGGGCTTGCCGAGCGCGTGGCAAAACTGGCCGATCTCTTGGCGCGCGACACCATCCTTTACGGGCATGGCTACGGCGCGGTGGAGCTGCGCAGCCTGATGATCTGCCGAGACTGGCCGTCGTTCATCGACCGGAAGGCGCTGGCCTTGCAGCTTCACCGCATCTTGGACATCGCGGAGGAAGGCCTTGCCCGGCGCGGTTTCGGCGAAGAGCCGCTTCTCGCTCCGTTGCGCCGTCGCGCCGAGACGCTCACGAGTCCGGCCCGTGAACATCTCACGCGTCTTGTGCGCGGCGAGAGCATCGAATCCATCGCCCTCGACTACGGTTCGACAGAGGAGGTACGCCATGCTTGACGTTCGCAAGCCCAGACTGCGCCCCTACGCGCTCGAAGGAAAATTCGGCCTCGAGCGCGAGGCGCTGCGCGTGACGAGCGAGGGTCGGATGGCGCTGACGCCGCATCCGTTCCCGCCCGACCACCCGCGCATCGTCCGCGATTTCTGCGAGAACCAGACGGAGATCAACACGCGCGTGTGGCCGACGGCCGAGGAGGCGGTCGCGGAGCTGAAGGAAATCGACGCGGCGATCCGCGCGGCCATCGCGCCGCAGGGGGAGACTCTCTGGACGAACTCCAACCCGCCGCCGATCGCGGACGAGTCCGAAGTCGTCCCCGCCCGTTTCGAAGGCGCGCTCGCCGGGAAATCGGCCTACCGCGACTACCTCGCCGCGAAATACGGCAAGCGCCTGATGGCGTATTGCGGCATCCACTTCAACTTCTCGTTCGGCGAACGGCTGGTCGCGGCGGCGGGAGTGGACCGCGACGCCCTCTACCTCCACGTGGCCGCGCAGTGCGTCAAGTGGGGATGGGCGATCGTCGCGCTGACCGCCGCCAGCCCGGCGGGACAGTATGCGAGCGTGCGGTGCTCGGAACGCGGCTACTGGAACCGCTTCACGCCCGTTCTGGACTTCTCGAGCGCGCGGGCCTACGCGAAAAGCATTGCGCGGTACGTCCAGGACGGACTGCTCGTCGCGCCGAGCGAGCTCTACTACCCCGTGCGCCTCAAGCCGCACGGCCCGAACAACCTCCTGACGCTCGCGGAGAGGGGCGTGGACCACATCGAGATACGGTGCGTGGATCTGAACCCGCTGACCGGCGGGCTCGTCGACGCGCGCGACGTGGCGTTCATCCACCTGTTCATGCTCTGGTGCGCCGCACAGGAGCGCGAGACGCTGTCCGCCGAGATGCAGTCCGAATGCGTCGCGGCGTTCAAGGCGGCGGCGCGGCTCGACTTTGACTGGACGCCTATAGGGGAGCTGCTGGAGCGGAT
>JAFPNP010000148.1 GCA_017411125.1 Kiritimatiellia bacterium | reverse complement strand
CCTCGAGGTCGAGGTCGCGCACGTCTTCGTCAAGATCGGAATCCGCGTCGGACGCGAAAACGGAAGCCTCGTCGTCCGCGTCGCGCTGGTAGGGCGCGTCGTCCTCGCCGCGCCGCGCGCCGCCGAACTTCATGTCGTCCTCCGGGTACGCCGAAGCGGACGACATTTCAAAATCGTCGTCGCGCACCTTCGCGCGCCGCGCCGTTTTGCCGGTCTTGGCCTTGCCGCCGGCTGCGCCCTTCGCCGCCTTTGCCGGACCGGCTGCTTTTTTCTTTGCACTGTTCTTGACGGCCATCTCTGCTCCAGACTATAATTCCATTATATGCCGAAAAGTCAAGTAACCAGTATATCATATGTTCGCCCTGCCCGTCAAGTCCCGCGCCGGCGACACGCCTTGAAATTATTTCATTTTGCCCCTATGCAAACGGCAGAGGTTGTGATATACTCCGCGCCGTTACCGCAGACCGCATGGCGGCAGACAGCCGCCCTCCGCCGCTGCACTTGCATCCACTTCCTAATATTTGCCATGAAACATGCCAGAGCCTTCAGAAACATTCACCTACAACCGTCCGGAGACGACTGACGACGCCACTTTTTCCCGGATAGAGTTCATCCGCCCCGTCGAACAGGCCGCGCAGCCCATCATCGACCACAACGTGAAGCTCGTCCATGCCGTGCGGGAACTGCGCCCGTGGTACCGCGGCGAACGCGACGGCTTCCATTCCGAACTTCTCAGCACGCTTCTAGATCCCGACGCCAACCACGCTTGCGACATGCTCGAATCGTTCATCGCTGTGGTGAAATGCTATCGCCCCGGCGAGTTTCCCGCCCACTGCTGCAAGATGCGCGAGCTGGAGTTCACCACCCGCTACCTCATGCACGAATTGGGCAAATGCTTCGATTCTCCCGCGTTCATGAACGCCATTACGCATTTCGGCTACCTGCTGTTCACGTGGAGCGCTCCGAACCGCGAGGCGTACACCGCCGCAGACTGGGCTTCGCGCCTCGACACGCGCCTTTCGCGTTTCGTGCAGTCGTTCGCCGACGTGGCCGAGGCGTGCCGTCTGCGCGAACGCCAGCGCGATGCCGAAATCGCTTTCGGCGCCGCCCCGTACGCCACCGCGGAGGACGTGCGGGCTGTAGCGGATGATGTGAAGCGTACCATACGCAGGGCCAAGCGCAACATAATTAAAGACGCCCACGCCAAGCGCGAGAGCGAAGCAGACCGCCGTGCGCCCAAAGGCGAGCGCGGCAGACAGATCGCCGCAGTGCGCAAGCTCGTGCGCGAAGGACGCGCGAACGGGAATCCGCCGACGATACTGCAGGCTTGCCGCAAGGTGTGGACAGCAGTCAAGGGCGGATATCCGTCCGACATGGCTCTATACGATTATTGCCATTCTCACGAAAGCGAGTTCTAGGTTCGCCCAAATTTGGCGTATTCCCGCCCAAATTGGGCGGCATTCAATCCGATCCTGTCGCCATTTCGCCCAAATTTGGCGAAATGCGACGCGCCGCCCGAATTCGCGTGACGCGCATTCCCCCGTGAAACATGGGGTGTGCGCGTTTTGCGCACAGAATGTGCGGCGCGGTTTTCGTCTGCCCGCAATACTGATGAGACCATAGCGCCCGTCTGCGCCAGGCGGGGGCTGTTCTCCGCCGAAGCCGATTCAGGCAGCGCCGACGGAGAACACGGCAATGAAACACAGCAGCAAGAAGGGCGGCGGCATGACGTTCCGCGCGGCCATAATCCACATCCGCAGGAATGCGCCAGAGGTGGAGGCCACATTCCGGGCGATATGCCGGAACCGGTACTGCCATCCCGTTCGCGACTGGGCGATATACGACCTTGCCGAGGCGGGCGGACAGTCGCTGGATTGCGTCCGGCGCCGCTACTACCGGCATCTGGCGCGTCTTCACGAGATATTCGGAGTGTCGCCGTCCGGCCTCGCTGTTGCCGGCAGATGCACTACCCCCTCTACGGCCGTAAACCCCTAGGGTTCATAATTCCCCTCCTATGGGTTCATAATCGCCCCTCCTAGGGTTCATAATTCCCCCTGTGTAGGCTTATGATTTCTTCCAGGGGTTGCGCCGCCGCAAATAGTTGCGGTCGGCGTGCAAAATTGGCAGGGCGCGGCGGCCCGAGTTTGATTTGGCAGGGAGGGACGGGCGCCGTCCCGTCCTTGGCTTCGGGAGGGACGGGCGCCGTCCCGTCCTAAAGTTTTGCAAACGAGCGCAGCCGAGTTAGGCTGCGCGTGGACGGAAGTTGCGAAAGAAAGTTGTTTATGTTGTTTCCAAATCGACGTTCCGCCTTGTTTGCGAACGCATTTCAGCCTCTATTTAGCGCACTTCCGCCGCCCAAAATTGGCAAACTCCAGGAAATTGCACCGGCGCGAAGATCGTGAACGCATCGGCAGCGCGTTCGCGACGCAAAAGGAACGTGCTTCACCTCGTAAGGGCAGCAGCACATGCCTTAGGGGATATAATCACAAACACCCCACTTTATGCACACAAACACCCCACCTTGTGT
>JAFPNP010000147.1 GCA_017411125.1 Kiritimatiellia bacterium | reverse complement strand
GTCGAAACCGCAATCGCCGCCGGCGCCGGGATAGTGAACATTCCCGATACCGTGGGATATTCCACGCCGGACGAGTTCGGAGCGCTGATCGCCGGGTTGATCGGCCGCGTCAAGGGAATCGACAAGGCGGTGGTCTCGGTTCACTGCCACGACGACCTCGGGCTTGCCGCGGCGAACTCGCTCGCGGGCGTCAAAGCGGGAGCGAGGCAGGTGGAATGTACCATCGACGGCATCGGCGAACGCGCAGGCAATGCGGCGCTGGAGGAAATCGTGATGGGCCTAGTGACGCGGCGCGACAGGTACGCCGGCGTCACGACCGGCGTTCGCACGCGGGAGATCGCCCATACGGCGAAACTGCTTTCCACCATAACAGGCGTAAGGATCGCGCCGAGCAAGGCGATAGTCGGCGCGAACGCCTTTGCGCACGAGAGCGGCATTCACCAGCACGGCGTGATATCCAATGCTCAGACGTATGAGATCATGACGCCGGAATCCGTCGGAATGCAGAAGACGGAACTCGTCCTCGGAAAGCATTCAGGGCAGCACGCGCTGGAGAGCCGCCTGAAAGATCTCGGCTACGATCTGTCGCCGGAGCGCGCGGCGGACGTGTTTGCAGCGTTCAAGGACTTGGCCGACCGCAAGAAGCAGATAACCGACCGCGACCTCGTGGCGCTTGCCGAGACGCGCGTCGCCTCGAAGGGCTCCGCCGCACGGGAGTGGAAACTGGACTCGTTCGTCGTGAACAGCGGCAACCACATGAGCGCGACGGCTCAGGTCACGCTGAGGCGCGGCAACCGCGTTGCGCAGGACGCGGCGATCGGTACGGGGCCCATCTACGCTGCATTTCGCGCGATCGAGAAGATAATCCACCACCGTTTCGTGTTGGAGGATTACAGGATCGAGGCCGTAACCGAACATCGCGACGCTTTGGGCGAAGTCCTCGTCAAGATTTCAGACGGCAAGGGCTCCTATCGCGGACGGGGCGTCTCCACGGACGTGATAGAAGGCTCGATCTTTGCGCTGCTCGTCGCCGTGAACCGTATGCTGGAGACTGGAAGATGAGCATGACTATGACTCAGAAGATCCTTGCCGCACACGCAGGGCAAAGAGAAGTGCATGCCGGCGAACTTGTCATGGCACGTCTCGACCTCGTGCTCGGCAACGACATCACGACGCCCGTCGCGATTGGCGAGTTCCGCAAGTTCGGGCGGGATAAGGTGTTCGACCGCGAGAAGATCGCGCTCGTGCCTGACCATTTCACGCCGAACAAGGACATCAAGGCGGCGGAACAGTGCGCGTGCATGCGCTCCTTTGCGAGGGAGCAGGGGATTGTCAACTATTTCGAGGTCGGACACGACTGCGGCATAGAGCATGCGCTTTTGCCGGAGAAGGGGCTTGTCACCGCCGGAGACCTCGTGATCGGGGCTGACAGCCATACCTGCACCTACGGGGCGCTAGGCGCATTCGCGACCGGTGTCGGCTCCACCGACATGGCGGCTGGAATGGCGGCTGGCGAAACGTGGTTCCGCGTCCCGTCCGCGATCCGCATCGAGCTGACGGGTTCGCCGTGCCGTCATGTGGGAGGCAAGGATTTGATCCTTCACCTCATAGGGCTCATCGGCGTGGACGGCGCACGGTACATGTCGCTTGAGTTCACCGGACCGGGCGTCGCGTCGCTTTCGATGGACGACAGGTTCGCCGTTGCGAACATGGCGATTGAGGCAGGCGCAAAAAACGGAATATTTCCCGTCGACGGCAAGACGCTGGACTACCTTGCCGAACATGGCGCAAAGCCGCCGAAGGTGTATTCGGCGGACGGCGGCGCCGAGTACGAGCGGACGATCTCAATCGATCTCTCGTCGCTCAAGCCGACGGTCGCGTTTCCGCACCTTCCGTCCAACACCCGCACGATAGACAAGGTCGGCGACATCCCCGTCGATCAGGTGGTGATAGGCTCCTGCACCAACGGACGGATCTCGGACATGCGCGTCGCTGCCGAGGTGTTTCGCGGACGCAAGGTCGCGCCTGGCGTGCGCGCCATCGTCATTCCGGCTACGCAACGCATCTGGCTTCAATCTCTTGAAGAAGGATTGCTGAAGGTTTTTGCGGAAGCGGGGTGCGTCGTCTCCACGCCGACGTGCGGCCCGTGCCTTGGCGGGCACATGGGCATTCTGGCCAAGGGCGAGAGGTGCGTGGCTACGACCAACCGCAATTTTGTCGGGCGCATGGGGCACGTGGAGTCGGAGATATATCTTGCGTCTCCAGCCGTCGCCGCCGCGTCCGCAGTCGCGGGACGGATCGCCGCCCCGCATGATGAACAATAACCCAGTTGCATTTCAGCGTCATGACAGGAACGACATTCAAATACGCCGACAACGTCGACACCGACGTCATAATCCCGGCGCGCTACCTCAACACGCCGGACGCAAGGGAACTTGCCGTCCACTGCATGGAGGACATCGATCCCTCGTTCGCGAAGCGCGTTCAGTCTGGCGACATCATCGTCGCGGGACGCAACTTCGGATGTGGCAGTTCGCGCGAGCACGCGCCGATTTCGATAAAGGCTTGCGGTGTGTCGTGCGTAATCGCCGCCAGCTTTGCGCGCATATTCTACCGCAACGCGCTCAACATCGGGCTTCCCATATTGGAATGTCCGGAAGCCGCTTCCGCAATCGCCGCAGGAGACAGGGTGTCTGTCGATCTGGGGGCCGGGGAGATTGCGGACGACACGACGGGGCGCCGTTTCAAAGCAGAACCATTCCCGCCTTTCATGCAGGAGCTGATAAAGGCCGGAGGACTGGCGGAATATCTGAGGAGAGCAAAATGAAAATGAAAATTGCGGTATTGCCCGGCGACGGCGTGGGACCCGAAATCGTGCGCGAGGCGTTGCGCGTACTCGACGCCGTTGCGCGGAAATCGGGCCATGTGTTCGAAATCGCGGAGCATCCCGTCGGAGGCGCTGCGCACGACTTGTGCGGCGACTGCCTTCCGGCGGCGACGCTTGCCGCCGCAAAGGACGCCGACGCTGTTCTGCTGGGCGCCGTCGGTGGACCGAAGTGGGATTCATTGCCGGCGGCTGAGCGTCCGGAACGGCGCGCGCTTCTTGCATTGCGGAAGGAACTTGGACTTTACGGGAACCTGCGTCCCGTGAAAGTATGGCCCGCGTTGAAGGGGGCTAGTCCGCTGAAGGACGAGATTGTATCCGGCGGGATAGATATCCTCGTCGTGCGGGAGCTGACCGGCGGGGCTTATTTCGGCGAGAAGGCGCGTTCGGCGGACGGTCGGAGCGCGTACGACGTGACGCCGTATTCAGTCCCAGAAATAGAGCGCATCGCGCTGTTGGCGTTCGAGGCCGCGCGCAGGCGGCGCGGCAGGGTGACGAGCGTGGACAAGGCGAACGTACTGGAGACGTCGCGGTTGTGGCGCGAGACGGTTACGCGCCTTCACGCAGCGGAATACTCCGATGTAGAACTTGACCACATGTACGTAGACAACGCCGCGATGCAGCTCGTGCGCTCGCCCGCCCGCTTCGACGTTTTGCTTACCGAGAACATGTTCGGCGACATACTTTCGGACGAGGCATCTCAAATCGCCGGTTCGATCGGAATGTTGCCGTCCGCCTCGCTCGGAAATGGCGGCAAAGGTCTTTACGAGCCGATACACGGCTCTGCGCCGGACATCGCGGGAAGAGGAATCGCCAACCCGATTGCGACGATCCTTTCCGCAGCTATGATGTTGCGCTACACGTTCGGGTTGGACGCAGAGGCGGACGGTATCGAAAGGGC
>JAFPNP010000146.1 GCA_017411125.1 Kiritimatiellia bacterium | reverse complement strand
CTGCAGCCCTCCACGTATGCCTGCGGCGAAGTGCCGAACGCTTCGCGAAACCGATGCGCGAAACGGGATGGCGAAAGGCGGAACGATGCGGCAAGCGTCGCCAGAGTCTGCTTCTCGGCAAGATGTCCGAGCATGTAAGCGCCCACTTCCTCCTTGAATCCCGTATCGCCGCTGGCGGCGTTTATTCTTGCCAGCCTGAGCAGGATGTTTTCGAGAAGATTCATGGCGATCGCCTCGTCGTGGCCGGAACCTGTCGACGAGTTGACTACGACCTCCCTGAAGAGCGCGACGATGCGACGTTGCTCGGCAACGGGGATGGAGTGAATCGAGAGCGTCTTCCAGTCAAGAAGTGGGAGCCAGTTAGCCGGTGCATGTATGTGCGCCCACAGAAAGTGCCAGGTTTCGCATTTGGCATTCGTGCCGTAGTCGTGGCTTTCATGCGGCTTGAAGAGATAGAGGGAGAATGGCTCCAGCTTCGTTCCATTCGCAACACCGCCGCCGGAGATAGTGAGGATGAGCAGGTAGTCCTCCAGCCCGCCATCTCTGACAATGCGGTAATTAGTTCCCATGTTGTACTCGTTTGCCCACACCGAACGGTAGGCATGGGTTCGCGCGTAGTTTGGATCAAATGCGATTTTTGTGTTCACGGTGAATATTATAGCAGGATGTTCCATGCAAATCAATGAGGATTCCTTTGTTTGGCAGTAGAGCCGTCAAGGTTGATTTGCTATAATGTTCCATGTACGACTCAATGTTCCATGTACGACTCAAAGGAGACAAAGATGAAGTCTATTACCTGTTTGGCGGCCTTGAAGAAAGATTGGCTTTCAGTCCCTCTGACGGGATTGTTCTTGTTCTGTCCGTGCGGTGCCGGACTTGCGGACAATGTTGAATTCGAGCCTTCGCTTGTTAGGTCGCTGTCCGTCTGGATGAACGGTGGCAGCATTACGGTTGATGCTGCGGCGGGGCAGTTTGACGAGGGTTCAGAACTGTATCTTGTATGGGATTCTTCGGACCATGGAAGCGACCTCTCCGTGTGGCCGCAGGATAAGCGGGTGCGGTATGAGGGCGCGGTCTCATCGTCCGCCGCAACCTACGTCTTCTCGACGGACGGAATTCCGCTCCTTAGCGCCTGGCGCGTCATCGCGACGTCAAGGGTAAAGCTCGTGGATGGCTACGTGAAGATCGTCGGCTACCAGTACGTCGATACGGGCATCAAGTGCAACGAGGCTTACGGCATCGAGATCCGCTGCCGGCCCGACGGCACATACGACGGACCTTCCAGCGCCCTCCCGCAGTGGGGTTCCCTCGTGGGAAGCGATCCGTTCAAGTTCTCGATCGGGCGCAGCGCGCACAGCAATCCGGCCATTTCATACGACCAGTATCTTCTTTACAGAGGCAAGGAAGTCGGGAATCCCCTTTTCATGCTCTCCACTGCCGAGGGGGGAAGTGCCGTGCCGCACACGCTGAAGGTGGAGAACCAGACGGCCTATCTTGACGGCGTCATCGTCAAGAGCGGGCTGGAGGCGGGACCGCTTGGAACAGACGCGGCTACAATATTCATCGGTTCGTCAAACAAGGGAGACGGAACGTCGTACGGGCGCTATGCGCCGGCCGAGTGGTACTTTGCGCGAATCAACGACGCATCCGGCGATGCGCTGGTGAACTTGATTCCGGCGAGGCTGGGCAGCGAGGCGCTGTTCTACGACACGGTCTCCGGAAAGTGCTTCGTGAACTCCGGCACGTCCACCGCGCCTTTTGCAGGGCAGGACGGCGCAAGTGTCACGAACGTCCTGGACGTGACGTATGTCTCGGCGAGTTCTGGACCGTCAGGCGCCGTTGCCCATTGGACGGGGCGCGCGAATGACGGCAGCGTCACCAATCCGGGAAACTGGGCCTTTACAAACAGCCTTGGCATGGCGGAGAATTCCGCGCCTGACGTCAATACGGCCGTGTTCTTTTCCGGTATGTTTTCAGCCCAGATCCCGGCGGGATCGTCGTTCGCATGCAAGTCCGTGACGTTGCTCGAAAATGCGCGGCTCGCCGGCGACTGCGACTGGAGCGGTCTCCCGTCGTCAGTTCCCGTTGCGGGGGTGGTGGACTTGTACGGGCACCAACTCCTCGTCTCGACCATGGACGGATACGCGGGCGTGGTGGATTCCAGTTCCCGGGGGGGCGGCGTCATCGCGGTGAATGTCGATGCAGAAGCGGGGCAGTCCGTTGCCGGCAGCGGCGCATTCGATTCTGCAAAGGTGCCGGACGGCATCGACAGGAAAATCGTGAAAACCGGTGCGGGAACGCTCGTGCTCGACGAGCTGGCGGACATTGACTTCGTCGATGCGAAAGCCGGGCAGACCACGCTCGTGTACGACCCGAAGCCGACGCTGGTCCACCGGTGGAGCTTCAATGGCGACTACAAGGATTCCGTGGGCGGTTCGGACGGCCAGGCCATTGGCGAGCATGTCGCGATTCCGGAAGGCGGAAAGTCCGTTGTGCTGTCAAGCGACGGGGAAGGGCAGATTGGACATGTCGATCTAGGAACCGGCATTCTTCCCGTCGACGCCGCCACCATCGAGATATGGGGCAAGGTGAACAAGACCGAAAACTGGAGCCATGTTTTCCATTACGGTCCCGGCACGGCCGACTACGTCACGATGACCTGGAGTTTTGCCTCCGACGTTTCCAGCGAGCGCTTCGAAATCGTAAAAGGTGGCCGCTCGAAGGTTGTGAAAGACGGGACAATGGCTTCTTACGCGCTGGGCGAGTACTACCACATTTCGGTGACGTTCAAGACCAAAGCCGACGGCTCCACCGCCGTGCGGTGGATGCGGCGCAATGCGGCAACGGGCGCGCTCGAGAAGTCGGGGAGTGCGCTCATTGCGGGCTGGTCGCTTGCCGACCTCCCGTCGCCGCAGTTTTTCCTCGGCCATTCGCAGTATCATCCCGTCAACTACGACGCGAATGCGGAATATGACGAGGTCCGCATCTGGCACGGCGTCGTCTCCGATGCCGATCTCGATGCCAGTGCGACGCTCGGCCCGGACGTCATGCCGTCCAATGCTGCGGCCGGCGTCGTGTATCAGCAACAGGCGTCGTATGACGACGAGACATTCGCCGCGCTGAAGGCGAACAACTATCTTCTTCATCGCTGGAATTTCAACCGCAACGCGAGGGATTCCGTCGGGGAAAGCGACGCGGTATTTCATGGGAACGTGGCATATTCAGGAAACACGTCCGTATCCCTGTCGGGCGGCAACTTCGGTGCTTCCTGGATTGATCTTGGTGCCAACGCCATCCCGGCAGCTGCGGGGGACGCCCCTTTCACGATCGAGATGTGGACAACCCTCCATTCCAGAACGACATGGGGCGAGGCGTTTTCGCTCGGGAGCACCATGCAGTCTGGTAAGAGCATGATGGGAGCGACGGGAATCATCTTCACCTACAACAATGGCAGTTCGCGTCCCTCTTTTCTCCCCTGCGTACAGGGCTATGCCAGCTATCAAGTGGCCACCAGTCAGATCGCCGTCGGGAAGGAGTATCATCTGACGATGGTTGTCGTTCCCGACGGAGCGGGAGGGGCGAGCGTCACCTGCTACATGCACGATGCGGCCACGGGCGAGTTGTTTGGGAAAGCGACCCAGTCTCTGGCGAACTGGACGACAGGCGGAATCGTTCAAGACTACTTCTGGCTCGGACATTCCCTTTGGAGCGCAAACAAGGACCAGAACGCCGACTTCAACGAGGTGCGCGTGTGGAACGCCGCGCTCTCCGAGGCGCAGGTGCGAATGAACAACGCATACGGTCCCGACAGGATTCCGTCCATAACCGCAGAGTCGGTTCTGTCGGCGCAGGATTCGCTGCGAGGGATCGCCGTCGCGTCCGGCGCCGTTGTTGACCTTGGCGGCAACACGCTTGAACTGCGCGAGGTCTCAGGCGGGGGAACGGTCCAGAACGGTTCGCTCGTCGTTACGGGGCGCTTCAGGGCGACAGCGGGCGAAACGATGACCGTCGCGGGCGGAGCGACGCTCGACCTCACCGGCGCGGACATTGTCTGCGCCACCCCCGGCGTGCCGATGCATGGAGGCTTAAATCTGGCCACCGCTCCTTCCGGCGGCATCGTTCCCGCCGCGCCGCGCGCGCTCGGCGGGGAACTTTCCGGCTACACGCTCTTCTTGACTCCCAACCGCGCGCGCATCGGCAGGAGAGGGTTGACCGTCATAGTCAAGTAGGCGTGGTTTTTTTCCGGGAAACCATATGACCACAAGGAGGATGACAAGATGAACAGACGGGCCAAGATGCACATCGCATGTGCAGTGTCAATCGTGGCGGGGTGCCTTGCTTTCGCGGCGATGGCGGCGACGGACGTGCGGACGCTCGACCACGTCGTGCAGCAGGGCGTGAAGGTGGGCGGGTTCTGGCGATCCGAGTTCCGCAAGCTTTCCGTGCAGTGGCTGCCGCACTGCATCCGTCAGATGGAGAAGGGCGGACGCGGCGAGGAGATGCTGAACCTCGTGGCGACGGCGGAGATCAACGCGGGGAAAAAGCCGAGCGTGAAGTTCAAGGGCTGCCCGTGGAGCGACGCCTATCCCTTCAACACAGTCGAGTCCATCTGCCTCGCGCTCGAGATCGATCCCGGCGCCGACGCCGAATGGCGCAAGGCCAACGACCATCTCCGCGCAAAGCTCGAGGAGTGGATTCCAATCATCCTTGCGGCGCAGGAGCCTTCAGGCTACATCCATTCGTTTCACGCGCTCAACGGGCTGCAGCACTTTTCCAACGCCGCCAAGCACGAGTTCTACACGATGGGCTACTTCATCGAGATGGGCATCGCCCACTTTCGCATGACGAAGGGCCGTGACCGCCGCCTCTTCGACGCGGCGATCAGGTGCGCGGACCACATCGACTCCGTGTTCGGCCCCACCCCGAAGCGCACGTGGCTGAACGGATGCCCGGGAATCGAGTATGCGTTCTGCCGCCTTGCGGACGCCGTGAACGCGGCGGACGGTCCAGGAAAAGGCGACAAGTACGTGCGCCTCGCGCGCCACTTCATCTGCAACCAGCACAGGGCGCCCGGCAGAAATGGCGGATGGAAGGCCCCGTACCACCAGGCGGAGCGCCCCGCCTGGGAGATGAAGGAGGCGACGGGACACGCCGTGCGCGCCTGCTACTTCTACACGGGGATGACTGCAATCGCGAACCGTATCGACGACAAACCCCTCGCAGCTGCCTCCGACCGCCTCTTCGCGAACGCCATCGACCGCAAGGAGTACATCACGGGCGGCGTGGGCTCGCGGGCGCGAGACGAGGCGTTCGAACCCGACTGGCATCTGCCGCTCGACGGCTACTGCGAGGCATGCGCCTCCTGCGCCATGAGCTTCTGGTGCGTCGAGCTCCACGCGGGCGGACGCGGCGTCCGCACCGAGGACGTGCGCGAAAGACTGATCTACAACCTCCTCCTCGGGGCGATCTCAAACGACGGACGCAACTTTCTCTACCGCAATCCGCCGAACGGGCGCGAGCGCCACTACCCTTGGCACGGGTGCCCATGTTGCATCGGCAACATCCCGCGCGCCCTCTATGCGCTCAAGGACACGATGTACGCCTTCGCGCGCGACGGCGGAACGCTCTACGTCGATCACTTCATGGACAGCGAGGGCGACGTCGTCCTGAAGGGCCGCACGTATCACGTCAAGATGTCCACGCGCTATCCCGACGGCGGGCACGTGCGCCTCG
>JAFPNP010000145.1 GCA_017411125.1 Kiritimatiellia bacterium | reverse complement strand
GATTACCCGGTCCGGCTTGCGCCAGACGGACGCCATGAGTTCGTAGTCGCCCGCCTCCAGCGGGATGTTGTCCGCCAGCCTTTTCTCGTTCCCTCCGAAGTGCTTGACGGCGTGGCCCTGGAACACGCTGCGGGTGAAAGACGGGTTCATCTTCGAGGAGGCGGCCAAGCTCGTGAAGAGCGGAGTCGATCTGGACGCGAGCGACAATCCGTTCGCAAAGCTCGCCAAGGCCATAAAATCTTATTTCCAGTCCGCCGCCGACGTCAACTGCCTCGCAAACATTTCGAACGCGAAGAACCGCCAGTCGGCCATCCTCATTTTGAACGAGGTCAAGAACGATCTTTTCCCGTTCGTGCGCGACGCCGTGGCGAACGTGCCGAAGGGCCACGCATACGACGCGCTCTCCCCGATCTTCGCGCACTTCAGGGCAAAGCACATCCTGAAGCTCGACTACAACGAGGGCGACCGCTTCGTGCAGAACTCCGCCGCGCACAAGGGTTCCTTCCAGCGGCCGGAGCGCTATCTAGCAAAGTACGGTTCCGTCATGCGCTATGCAACGTCGTCGTCGGCCGACAGCATTTCGGTCAGTGCGGTTTCCGAAGCGCTCGCGAACGACCTGACGCGCCTCGCCGGCATACCGGCCCAGGAACTCGAAATCGTGCGCGGGCAATATTCCGACGGACACCCGAAATTGATGGTGCAGGCGAAGTTCTCCGACGGCTACAAGGACATGGACAAGGGCTTCATACAGGACGGGCGCGTCGTCGGGAACAACGTCGAATCCCTCGGCAAGTACAAGGCGTTCTTCCTTCTGCTCGCCGACCGCGACGCCGTTGGGAAGTACGGCCAGAACAAGGGGTTCGTGCCGGGGAAGGACGGCGGCGACGCTCAGTTTTTCGCCATCGATCCGGGGCACTCCCTCGAGGGCGAATCCAAGAAGCTCCATATATCCGACGACCTGTCGTTCAAGGATACTTCCATCAAGCGCTACGTCGACAAGCGCTTCGCCAACTTCTCCGCGTTCGACGACGATACCCGTTTCGCCAAGATCAAGGGACTCGTGGATCTTCGCGCGCTGTGGGACAGGGGCGTGTTCTCAAGCCTCTTCAACGACTACCGCGCCCGGTTCAATCCGAACGAAGAGGGCATCTCACGCGCCGAGAAAGCGCTCCGCATCAAGATAACCGAGAAGATAACAAAGAAAGAGGCGGAGTTCAGGGCGTCCTACCAGAACCTCATACAATCCTGCGCGGCGCCGCTCGCGCTGTACGATTCGCTCCAGAACGACGGCCCCGAGATGCAGGAGGCCACGATCAACGCGGTGTCCCATTTTGAGATGCTGTCCTCGCCGACGAAATGGACAAGCCGGAACGGCGAAGTCCAGTTGAAGCACCTTGAAATACAGAGCGGATCACGCACCCGGTGGACAGCCACCGTCGATGGCGGCAACATTGTGTTCAAGTGCGACAAGGCGCTCAGCCGGCAGACCCGGGACCTTCTGCAGATGTCGGCAGACCTGCAGCCCGGCGTGACGTTCCAATACGACAGGCGGCACAAGACGCAGACGATCACCGTGCCCAAAGCCTTGGCAGGCGAGTTCTTCGCCAAGTTCACCGAAGATTACGTCCAGCAGGTTACGCATCCGGCGGAATACGCGGCGCGGAACGGCTGACGGTGGCCGCTCTTCAAGGCATCCAATCGCAAATAGCCCTACTTGTTCCGACAAGTAGGGCTATTTGTGGCTGTGAGGCCGTGAGGAGTCTGGGCGATTCTCGGACGCGACGAAGCGTGTCTATCCCGCTGTGCTCTGTCAATTCTGTAAGGTTTATGATATAATACATTCCATCTGAAACCAAGCAGGAGCGTCTATGCACATCAATCGTCGTCTGTTTTTCAAATCCGTCGCGGCGACAGCGATCGCGGCGCAGGTAGGATTCGCGTCCGCGCAGCAATGCGCGGCAAATTGCGGCACGGGCGTTTGCGGGCTGTCGCGCACGGAGCGGATACGCGCCAAGCTTCTTTCCGGCGACAGGAACTACGTGTTCGTCGCCATGCACCGCGGCGACTGGCGCAACTTCCCGGAAAATTCCAGGGACGCGATTCTCAGCTGCATCGCGCTGGGCGCGGACATCGTGGAGCTTGACACGCAGATGACGAAGGACGGGCGTTTCGTGATGCTGCACGACGGCTCGCTCGACCGCACGACGACCGGATCGGGGAAGGTGAAAGACCTTACGCTCGCCGAAATAAAGAAGTTCAAGCTCAAGAGCAACCAGGGCGGCAAGGACGCGAAGTCCACCGATTACGACATCCTTACGCTCGAGGAAGCGCTCGCGCTCGCGAAAGGGCGCATCCTAGTAAACATCGACAAGTTCACGGCGCACCCTTACGAGATCCTCAAGGTCGTCGAGAAGGCGGGCGCGATGCGCGACGTGCTGGTGAAGTCAACGCACGGCCCTGCGGACGCGAAGCGTCTGTTCAAGGAGTACTGGAAGCACGTCGAGTCCGGCGAACTGCTATACATGCCGGTGATCCAGTTCTGCTGGAAGAAGCACGCGCACGCCGCGAAGATCATGCCCGAATGGATCGCGGAGGAGCCGCGCAAGGCGTCCATGTACGAGTTCTGCATGGATTCCGACGAGAGCGCCGCGAAGCTCGACGCCATCCGCAAGGCGCCAGGCGCTCCCCGCATCTGGATCAACACGATGTGGGACGTGCTGAACAACGGACGCGGAGACGTGAAGGGATTCACCGATCCCGATTCGACGTGGGGCTGGAGTCTGGAGCAGGGCGCGACCATGCTCCAGACCGACTACGGCGCGGAGATGCTCGTATATCTCAACCGCATCGGGCGCCACACTCTCTGATTCCGATCAAGGAGCGGCGCCATGGGCTTCTTCTCTCCAGCGGCTTCAAGGCCGGTCGCGATTCCGACGTCTGAAATCGGCCGCCGGTTCCGGTTCATCCGCATCCGGCAGGTTTCGATAATGCTGCTCGGGTACGCGCTGTTCTACGTGTGCCGTCTCGCGTTTTCGGCGACGAAGAAGACCATGATAGAGCAGGGCGCGTACACGGCGCGGGAAATCGGCTACGTCGGCTCCGCCATGCTCATCGCCTACGCGATAGGCAAGTTCGTTTGCGGATTCCTCGCAGACCGCGCGAACATAAGGAGAATGTTCGCTTTCGGGCTGTTCGTTTCTTCGCTCTCCACGATGATCGTCGGTTTCCACGTGCCTGCGGCGATGTTGATGGTGGTGTGGTTCGTGAACGGTTTCGCGCAGGGCTCCGGGTCGCCGTGCTGCGTGGTGTCGCTCGCGCGCTGGTGGCCGAACCGTTCCCGCGGCACGTTCTACGGAATCTGGAGCTGTTCCAACAACCTCGGCGAAGCCATCGCCTACGTGGTGACGAGCGTCATAATGGTGAACGTCGGCATCGCCTATGGCGCGGACATGGCGTGGCGCAGCGGATTCTGGGGAGCGGCGGCGTTCGGCTTCACGGGCGTCGCGCTGATCTCGATCTTCATGCGCGACTCGCCCCGGTCCGAGGGCCTTCCGTCCGTGGCGGAATGGGAGGGCGAGGTCGAGAGCGAGGAGGCCAAGCGGAACGCAGATGACGTGGGGCGCGGACAGAAGGCCGCGCTCGCGAACTGGGCGGTGTGGATGGTCGCGCTCGCGGGCGGGTTCTTCTGCATGAGCCGCTATGCGATCATCGACTGGGGCATTTTCTTCCTCGAAGTCAAGAAGGGCTACGCGACGGAGACGGCGGCGTGGATCATAACGCTCAACTCCATCGTCGGCGCGGTGTCCAGCGCGCTTTCCGGAATCATATCCGACCGCGTGTTCAAAGGCAGCCGCAACGAACTCGCGCTGATCGCCGGGCTTATGAACGTGACGGGCCTTTCGCTGATGATGCTGGTGCCGTTCCCGTGCATCTGGGTGGACGTCCTTGCGATGGTGCTGTTCGGACTCGCGGTGGGCGTGCTGCTCACGTTCCTCGGCGGACTTATGGCCGTCGACCTTGCGCCGCGCGCGGCGGCCGGGGCGGCGCTGGGCATTGCCGGAATGGGCAACTATCTCGGCGCGGGAATCCAGAGCGCGGCGTCGGGTTGCCTGGTCGGGCGCGATCCCGCGACCGGCAAGGCGTTCCTTCTGGGCCACACCTTCGCGAACGGATACACGCTGGACTACATGGCGGTGTTCTGGATCGGCATGGCGCTTCTATCCGTACTCTGCGCGCTCTCGGTGTGGAACGCCAGCAAGGGACGGTGACGGAGCGTCACGCGCCGCGGTATTCGGCGCGGATCACGGCGTCCGCCTTGGCAAGCACTTCGTTCAGCACGCCGGTCTTGACGCGATGCCAAAGCTTGAGGTCGTCAAGATCCGCGACGGTCACGCCGTGCCCCCAGTCGTCGTAGAAGGGATCGATGTTGCGGGGAACGCCGAGATCCACGAAAAGCACGTTCCTGTCCGCGACGGCGGCACACATTTCCGGCGTGACGACGGGGCTTGATGCGTCCACTGCGCTGAGGACGATGTCCGCGTCCGCAAGCGCCTCCTTCAATCCGGCGAGCTGCACCGTGCGCGGGAAGTCGGGCTTGCGCACGTGGTAGGCCCACGTTATCTGCGCGCCCGTCTTCGAAAGAGCCTCCACCGCGCCGGTGCCGACCATGCCGGTGCCGATCACGACGACGCGCGTGTTGCAGTCCAGCCCGCCGTGTACGCTGAGATACCTCACGGCGACCTGGTCGATTTCCGCCACGCGCAGCATTCCCTCCACGGAGTGCCGCACGGCTTTCGCGACACGCATCGCCTCGGAGCCGGTCTTGCGGATCGCCGGGCCGCTCCAGCCTCGCTCTTCCGCCTCCGCAAGGGCGTCCTTCACCTGCGAGACGATGTGGAACTCGCCAAGCAGCGACGATTCGAGCCCGGCGGTGACGCGCACGAGATGCCTGAAGGCGTCGAATCCCCTGAGACGGAAATACTCCTCGTCGCGCAGGCGGTCGAGCGCGGTGAGGCGCTTCAGCACCGCCTCGACTTCCGGCTCCGGGGACGCGGCGGCAACTAGTTCGACGCGGTTGCACGTGTTGAGGATGAAGAATTCGTACACGCCTCTGACGCGCCTTATGAGATTCCCCATGGCCTCGCGCCGCTCCGCCGGCAAGTGGAAGGGCGCGCGTTTGCG
>JAFPNP010000144.1 GCA_017411125.1 Kiritimatiellia bacterium | reverse complement strand
GCCGTGAACGGAACGGACGTGACGGCGCTTTCCGGCGAAGGCTGGACGCTCGACACGGGGACGATGGCGGTGCGTCTTTCCGGCGCAGGGCCGTTCGAGCTGTCCGGCGACGGCGACGGCATCGGCGTGTCGGCGGACAATTCCTGCGAAGTCGTTTTAAGCGGGACGACGCTTGACACGAACATCGGCGGCATGGCGGCGCTGGCCATTGCGGACGGCAAGACGGTGCGCGTAGTGCTGTCCGGCGAGAACAGGCTTTCCGGAGGCAGCGACAACGCCGGGCTTGAAGTTCCCGAAAGCGCGTCGCTCGTTATCGGCGGCGGCGGGAAGCTTGTGGCGAAAGGCGGCGACGGCGGCGCCGGCATCGGCGGAGGACGGTACGGTTCAAGTGGCGCAATCACCGTCGAAACAGGCGTCGTCGAGGCGCAGGGCGGATTCCGCGGCGCCGGCATCGGCGGCGGCGAAGGCGAAGAATCCGGCGGCGGAACCGGGACGGTAACGATCGACGGCGGGCGCGTAACGGCTACCGGCGGATACCTTGGCGCCGGCATCGGCGGCGGCTATCTCGGCATGGGCAAGGTGACGATATCGGGCGGCGACGTGACCGCGACGGGCGGAAGGGGCGGCTCCGGCGTCGGCAGCGGCAGCGGCAGCATCTCGCAGGCCATTTCCGCCGGCTGGGTGCGCATCACCGGCGGCATCGTGGCGGCGCAAGGCGGGGAGTACGGCTTCGGCATCGGCGGCGGACAGTACACGAAAGACGTTTCCGTCGAGATTTCCGGCGGGACGGTGTCGGCGTCCGGCGGCGACGTGAAAGCGATAGGCTGCGCGAGAAGCGGCAATCCGTCCGGCACCGTCCTCTTCACCGGCGGCTCCATCGCAGTGGCGTCGGGCGACGTCGCGCCCGCCGCGTCAAACGCGACGGAACGCGTCTGGCGCGTGACGATGGACGGTTTCGCGCCCGGCGCCAAAGTTTCCGTCACACGCGACGGCTACGGCACGTCCGGCATCTACGCCGACGGCGACGGCAAAGTCCATCTCTGGCTTCCGGACGGACGGCACGCCTTCGTCATCGGCGGTCGGCCGATGCTCGCAACCGTATCCGACGCCGACACCGCAGCCAGCTTATTGCCGATGTCCGGCGTGAGCGTAAACGGAACGGACATCGCATTCGTCTCCGGCGACGGCTGGAGCTACGATTACGAAGGCACGCTGACGCTCTCCGGTCCCGGTCCGTTCACGCTCTCCGGCAGCACGAACTCGCTTGGCGTCAAAGCGACGGCGGACTGCGACGTGACGCTCGACGGCTTTTCGACCGCGGCGAAGGGAGCGGCGTTCAAAGTGACGGCGGGTGCGTCTGCCGTGATTACGCTTTCCGGCGCAAACACGCTTGCAAGCGGCAGCAACAGCGCCGGGCTGCAGGTCGAAGGCGGCGCGGCGGTGACGCTTCGCGGCACGGGCTCGCTTTCGGCGACCGGCGGCTCTTGGGGGGCGGGCATCGGCGGCGGCGCATGCGGCAGCGTCGGCGCCATAGCCATCGAAGGCGGCGAGATCACGGCGCAAGGCGGCGCTTCAAGCGCGGGTATCGGCGGCGGCTACGAGGGTTCTGGCGGGACGATCACGATTTCCGGCGGCACGGTGACGGCTACGGGCGTATATTACGGCGCGGGCATCGGCGGCGGATACGGGGGGGCAGGCGGAACTATCGCGATTTCCGGCGGCATGGTGACGGCTACAGGCGGCTCTGGATGGGGCAAGGGCGGCGCAGGCATCGGCGGCGGATACGGGGGGGCAGGCGGAACTATCGCGATTTCCGGCGGCACGGTGACGGCGACGGGCGGCACGGACAGTGCAGGCATCGGTGGCGGCAAGACGGGCGAATCCGGCGTGATCCTGATTTCCGGCGGCATCGTAAGGGCCGCGAGCGGCGGCGGCGCCGATATCGGCGACGGCGACAATCCCAGCCGTTACGGCAATACGATTTCGGTTTCAATCACTGGCGGCACGGTCTTTCCGGCGCACGGCGCGTCCGGCTATGCCATCGGACATGCGTCGGGCGGCGCGTCGTACCCGCCGAAAGTCACTATCTCGGGCGGTTCTGTCGCAGCGGTCGCGGCAACGGTCAATCCCGCACCGGCGAACTCGGACAATGCCGCGGTATTCCGCGTCGAGGTCGATGTCGGCGCCGCAAACCGCAAGGTGCAATTCGCGGGGCTGGAGAACTACGGCACCGACGACATCTGGTCGGATGAAAACGGCAAGGTCTACCTCTGGCTTCCGGCGGGCAGCGAAACGCCCGTCCCGGCGCTGCGCTCGGCTTTGGCCAAGTCGCGCACCGACGCCGCAGGCGACGGCGCCTACCGCTTCAACGCCAATGGCCATGGCGTGACGGCCACCGTGGACGCGGCCGGCACTGTCGAAGTCGTCAGCGAACCGCTGAAAGCCGATGGCTTCACGATCAACTCGTTCCAGCTTGAAGGAGACGCGGCGGTGCTCAACGTCTCCGCCGCTCCGGAGACCTGGATGGCCGGATTCTTCGACAAAGTAAAAATCCGCGCCTCGGCTATGCTGCCGATTCCAGACGACGACAGTTCGCTCGTGCCGCTTTCGGGCATGACGGTGACGCCCAACGCCGACGGAACGGCGACGGTCGTCGTTCCGCTCGGCCCGGCGGCAGGGAGGTTCTACCGCGTCGAATCGGCCGGCGACTGATCGGGTTTGTGCACGCCCATCGACGCGCGTCCGTCCGCCGCCGGATGGGCGGAGAGCGCCTTCATCAGTTCCGACGACATCTTGCCGCCCTCCATCGGCGTGAGAATGACGTGCGGCTTGATGAGGACGATCAGTTCGGTGCGCTGCTTCACCTTCTCCGTGCCGCGGAAAAGCCAGCCGAGGAGCGGAATCGAGCCAAGCACGGGGGTGCGCCAGTAGGTTTCGCCGTCCGTCTCTCGCACAAGCCCGCCGGCCATGATGGTCATTCCGTCCTTCGCCACGAACGTGCCGGCGAGCGAGCGGGATTCCACGTATTCGATCGCCTTCGTCGCGCCGTTTCCGCCGTTCACCGGAATTTCGACCTTTGCGGGGCTGACCTCGCTGTTTTCCTGGATCAGGCGGAGCGTCACGGTCTTGTCCGCGTTGATGTTCGGAGTGATGAGAAGCATCGTGCCCACGTCCTCCTTCGCGATCTGCACGGTCGACGAGCTTTCCGCCGCCTGGCCCGTGGCGGAAACGAGCGCCTCGTTCGGCGTCCAGCCGCTGACGAGCGGATACTCCTTGCCGCTGAAGATGCGCGACACCTCGTTGTTCGCCACGAGCAGCGTGGGCGTGGCGAGCGTCTTGACCTTGCCGTCCTGCTGGAGGAGCTGGATCTGGGCGGTTATGTTGTCGCCGATGACCTTGAACGCAAACGCCGGGTCGTATTGCGGCTGGCTGGCCTGGAGGACGTCTGCTAACACGTTGGCGGGGCTGGGGTCGCCGTTGTGCCCGACCGAGTGTGTTCCGCGATTGAAGGAGTAGCGGAACGTGGCCTCGAAATTGTCGTCCACGTTCACTTCCAGCACCTTGACCTCCATGAGGACCATCGGCGTTGGGACGTCGAGTTT
Source organism: Kiritimatiellia bacterium (assembly GCA_017411125.1). Lineage (GTDB taxonomy): Bacteria > Verrucomicrobiota > Kiritimatiellia > RFP12 > UBA1067 > RUG572. The sequence continues at coordinate 7,637 of JAFPNP010000144.1, read as the reverse complement.
CTTCACGAGGCTGCGGATTTCGTCCATCACGCGCACGTCGCTCGTGCGGACGACGAGGATGTTGTTCTTGCGGGAGAGCGAGACGAAAATATTTGCGGCAGAGGCCGTGGTCTGCGCGCGGACGCTGTCGAGCAGGTTCGTGTTGCCGCCGCGGTAGGCGCGCTCCATTAGGCGGGCGTCGTCAGCGCCGAGCTGAATCTGTTCGCCGCCCGCCCGGTTGCGCTGGCGGCTGCGCCAGCGAAGCTGGTCCCATTGCGTGAGGCGAGAGGTGGCGCTGCCGCGCGAGAAGGAGAAGTTGCCGCTGCCGGAACGCGAACCAGTGCTGGACGTCTGGGGCGCCTCCAGCGACATGAACTGCGAGCCGCCGTTGTCGTCCAGCACGCGGAAGCGGCGGAAACGGCGCGAAAGGTCGTATTCGTCGTCCTCGTCGAACTCCTCCTCGCCCAGCGAGACGAGCGTGCGGTCGGGATAGAGGCCGTATATGACGCTCGCCACTTCGACCACGTTCGGATAGAGCAGCGTGAACATCTCGGTGGATTCCTCGCGGAACGTGTTCAGATTGTCGGAATACTCTTCCATCGTCATGACGCGGACGACCCTGCCGTTCGGCTCGCGCCGGAACCAGAGTCCCGTCGCCCGGCATATTTCCTCGACTGCGGATTCCGCCGTGACGTTGCGCAGGAAAATGGACACCGCTTTCTTCGACGCGGCGTCCGAGACGGATATGTTCACGCCGGTCTGGTCGGATACCAATCTCATCAATCCGCCGATCGGCACATTCTCGCTTTCGAGGTATGCGAGGAACTCGGGCGGAGGGTTCGTCGGCGCGGCAAGCGGCGTGAACGATCCGGGCAGCATCACGCCATTGCTTCCGCCGGACGATTCCAGCTCCACGCCTCGCGGCGTGACGGCCTTCACGGACACATCGACCTTCAGCCCGTCGACGGATTTCACCATCTTGGCGCCGCGCCTGACGGCTGTAGCGCGCGCCGCGTCCGCGCCAACGAGCGCCACGCCATCCCCGGCCGCCCCGACGACGAGAGCGTGGAGGCGCATGTCGCCCGTGTCGGCAAGCCTTCGCCGCAATGCGTCCGCCATCGCGTCCGCCGCCACTGTCGGGTCGGACGCGGCGGCCAGCGGCGACGCGACGAGAATGCAGAGCGCCGCAAGGCGCTGGATGGGAAATTTGCATTTGGTCATCTTTGTTCTCCTCAATTTGTTTCCGCAACGGCGAACAGCGCCATGAAGAATGCGATGTACACGAAGCCGACGATGCAGCCGGTGACCACGATCATCACCGGCTCTATCAGCATGCCGAAGCGCTTGACGGCGAGGGCGAGCAGCATCTCGTGGAAACGCGCCGTCTCGCCGAACGATTCTGGCAGCGAACCGCTCACCTCGCCCACCGCCGCCATCCGCGCGAGCATCGGCATGAATTCCTTGGCCGGAGCGAGCGAGTCGGCGAGCGGAAGGCCGCGCATGACGCCGTCGTGCGCGGCTGCGGCGCGGCGGCGGAGGCGGCGGTTCGCCATCAGCCTTGCGCCGGTGGCGAGAGCGTCGAGCAGCGGCAGGCCGGATTCCAGCATGATCTGCAGGGAACGCGCGAAAAGCGCCGTGCCGGAAAGCCGCAGGATGCGTCCGGCAATTGGCGTCTTAAGCAGAAGCACATCCTCCAGTTCGCGCCCCGCCTCGTGCAGCCGCACCGTCCACCACGCCGCGACGGTTCCGGCAGCGCCCGCGAGGACCGCAAGGCCGTTGGCGTTCACCAATTCCGAGAAGTCCATCAGATGCTGCGTGAGCGGCGGAAGCGTCGTGCCGCCCGCCTGCAGGAACTCCGCGATTTTCGGAATGACGGCGACGACCAGGTAGACGCTCACTCCGACTGCCATCAGCACCGCCATGACGGGATAGAGAAGAGCGTTCACTACGGCGTTGCGCAGGTTGCGCCGCGCCTCCATCTGGTCGGCGGCGCGGGTGACGGAGCGCTCCAGCTCGCCTGATTTCTCGCCAACTTCCGCAAGACGTACCGTTATTTCCCCGAAACGATTCGGCTGGGCGGCGAGCGCCTCCGCGAACGATCCGCCTCTGAACACGTGTTCCCTCACGCGCATCCACGTTTTCTTCGCAATGGGCGAGAACGCCTGTTCCTGGACGGTCGCAAGGCTCTTCAGCAGAGTGACTCCGCTGTGCAGCATGGAGGCGAGCTGGCGGAGGCCCATTTCGACGTCGAATCCCGTCATCGGCTTCAGCCACGAAAGATGCCAGAGAGGCGGAAGCTCGCGCGCCGCAGTGGTCTCGCTGACGTCGAGCACGAGCATTCCTTCGGAGCGGAGTTGCGCCATAAGCGCCTCGCGCGTCTGCGCGTCGCGCGAAAACGTCCGTCTGACGCCTGCGGCGTCCTTGGCTGTCACCTCGAAGCGCATCAGCCTCCCAGCGCCCGGTAGATTTCCGCCTCGGAGGTGATTCCGGCATCCACCTTGGCGCGTGCATCGTCGGCCATTGACGTGGAAAGCCCGGTCTCCGGCGAATACATCTCGAATATGCCTACGCGCCCCCAGTAGCCGCGTCCGCCGCAGGCGGGGCAACCCTTCGGCGTCCATCCGCGAGCGCCTTTCTCGCGGCATTCCGGGCATAGCCTGCGCACAAGCCGTTGGGCCACGGCGAGGCGGAGCGTGGCCGGGACGAGGTTCGGATCGAGCCCCATGTCCACAAGGCGCGTCACGGCGGATTTAGCGTCGTTGGTGTGGAGCGTGGAAAGCACTAGATGGCCCGTGAGCGCGGCTTTGACCGACGCGTCGAGAGAATCGGCATCGCGGATTTCACCGATCATCACCACGTCCGGGTCGTGGCGGAGCAGCGACTTGAGAGCCTTCGAGAAGTTTATCTTGTCGGCGGAATCCACCTCCGCCTGCGCGACGCCGGGGATCTCGTACTCCACAGGATCCTCCACCGTGATGATGTTGAGCGGATCGCCTTTCAACAGCTCTTGTATCGCCGCATAGAGAGTCGTGGTCTTCCCGCTTCCAGTCGGGCCGGTGAGCAGCACGAGGCCGTGCGGACGGTGCAATACGGATTCGAACGCCTCGCGGTCCGGGTCGGACATGCCTAAGTCCGCTATGCCGAGCCGCTTCCCGCCCGTCTCCAGCAGCCGCAGCGTCACGCGCTCGCCGTGGCGCACCGGCAGCGTGGCCATGCGGACGTCGAGGGGCGCCGCCGCAAACGCGCCCGCGCCGCCCATGCGCCAGGAAAACCCGCCGTCCTGCGGCGCGCGGCGTTCGGCTATGTCAAGCGCCGCCAGAACCTTGAGACGGCTTGTCACCGCGTTCTGCATGGAAGCCGGAATACGCAGAACCTCTTCGAGCATTCCGTCGATGCGGAAGCGCACCCGCATCGAGTCGGACGCCGGATCCAAATGCACGTCCGAGGCATGAAGCAGCAGACCGGCGCGCAGTATGCGGTCTACGAGCTGCACACTGTCCGTCATCGTCTCCGCGTGTGCTAGCAGTTCGCCTGCGCTCAGCATAGCCGCATCCTCCCTTTGAGTAGTTCGGGGTTTCTGGAAATCGACAGCGCGGTGCGTTCGTCTATTTTCCCCGCCGCCAGCAGTTCCGCGAGCGACTGGTCGAGCGTCTGCATCCCGACGTTCCGCCCCGTCTCTATCACGGAGTAGATCTGCGCCGTGCGCCCGGTCGCGACGAGGTTCGCGCACGCGGCGGTGTTCACCAGCAGTTCGCAGGCCGGACGGCGTTCGCCGCCCGGCGACGCCAGCAGATGCTGCGCGAAAATGCCGCGCAGCACGAGCGCCAGCTGGTGGCGCGCGCTCGACTGTTCTTCGGCGGGGAATACTGACGCCAGCCGCTCTATCGCGCCGGCGCAGTCGCCGGCGTGCAGCGTCGTGAAGACGAGATGCCCCGTCTCCGCCGCCCGCAGCGCGGTGCGGACAGTGGCGAGGTCGCGTATCTCGCCCACGAGAATGACGTCCGGGTCCTGCCGCATCGCCTCCACGAGCGCGTCGTTGAAGCTCCGCGTGTCGCGCCCCACCTGCCGCTGGTTGACGACGCACTTGTCGGGACGGTGCACGTACTCTATTGGATCCTCGATGGTTATGATATGCCCCTGGCGCGTATGGTTGATGCGGTCGAGCATGGTGGCGAGCGTCGTCGACTTTCCGCTGCCCGTCGGGCCAGTGACGACCACGAGTCCGTCCGGCTCGTCGCAGAACTCCGCAAGGCGCGGCGGCAGCCCAAGTTCCCCGAAACTGCGGAAACTGGAATCGAGGCGGCGCAGGGCGATCGCGTGACGGTCGCTTTCGCGATAGATGTTGAATCTGTATCGCACACCCGACTGGCTCGTGAGCGCGCCGTCGATGGCGCCGTCCCTCGCAAGCGTCGTGCGGACGCGTTCCGAACCGTCCGGGCATCCGACAGGCAGCGTGAACATTCCAAGTTCCATGGCGAGCGCGTCTACGGTCTTGGCGTCGAACGGGCGGAAGTCGCCTTTCGGCACGAGGGCGCCGCGGATTCGGAAATGCGGCGCGATTCCCGCCGAAATGTGCAGGTCGCTCGCCGCGAACTCCTCGCACATGGAAAGCAAAGTCTCGAGAAGAGCGCTCAATGTCACTGCCACACCTCCATAGTCCAACGGTTGCGTTCCTCCGCCCGCATGACAATGCCGTCGGGCACAACCGCCATCTCTTTCGCGGAGAATGCCTCGAGCGCCTTGACGACGCCGGGATATCCTCCATCTAGAACATACGAACGGCGCACCGGCTCCGGACGAGTTCCCGTGGCCTTCAACAGCCCGCCCCCCGGTGCAGTCGCGGACGCGCCGGAACGAGTCTTACCCGAATCCGCGCTGCCGACTACCGTCAGCCCCGCCTCGCGGAACACGCCAAGCACGGCGCGTTCGCGTTCGGCGGCACGTTCGTTCGCTTCGGCTTTCACTTTCGTTTTGGGCATTTGCGTGCTGCGCTCGGATTCGAGCGCGGCCTTTGCTTCGGCAAGGGCCTTGTCCGCCCGACGCTTTTCGTCCTGAAAGTCGTCCTCGGCCACTAGCGTCGCGTGGCGACGCGCCAAGTCGTCCACTTCTTTGGCGGCGGCGACGCGCCACCAATGCCAATATGCGGCCAACAGCGCCAACGGCATTGCGACGGCAAGAAACAACTTGTCTTTTGCTCGTATTTCAATCATGTGTCAGCTCGCTTTCGAACTCCGCAGTCAATCCGGGCTTCCGCAAAACGATCGGACCGGGTACTAGACGCCATCCGTGTTCGGCCGCTGCCTGCGTGAGAGCGACCTGCACGTCTACGGCGGCGGACGCCGTCGCCGCTACGCCCTTGATGCGCACGGAGGAAGGACCGCCTTCTATCGACGTGAGCACGGCACGTTCGCCGTATGCGGCGGCAACGGCCTTCAGCAAGTGCGCGTAAGATGCGCGGGCGCGTGCCACGTCGTCTTGCGCCCGCGCTGCTGCCTCGCGCCTTTCGCGTATCGCCTGCGCCTCGGCGCGCGCCGCCGCCGCAGGCTTGCGGACGGCGTCCAGTCGCGCCTCCAGCTCCGTCTGCACCGCGACCTCGCGCCGGAGCGCGTACAACTTCCGCTGCATGAAAAAGAAATCCGCCGCTGCCAGCAAAATGGCGATTGCGCCTATGACGAGCGCGGGCGCGAGAAACCGCTCGCATCCGCCGGCAGAGCGCTTCTTCTTTCTTGTTACCGTGACGTCGTACACACGCACCGCAGGATCCGCGTCAGCCACCGGCACGTATGCGACTTCGGCATCGGCGGCGGGAACGCCGGAGAAAGGCTCCACCTCGTATGCGAGCGCCATGGCGAGTTCGTCCTGGCGCAGACCGGTCACCTGCACGGCCGCCATCCGTACCTGCTGGCGGAAAGCGTTCGCGTCCTCTTTTGCATATTGCCGTTCCTTGCGTATCATGGCAGCTTGATTGAAACCAGGTTGTCGCCGGGCTTGACGTCTATCGTCCGCGCACGTCCCGAACGCGAATCTTTCAGTATGCGCCGACCCGGAGCAAGACCGTCGAACACCGCCGCCGCTGGATACTGCACCGTCTTGACCGCTCCTGTGATCAGGCCGTCGGCAGGACCGTACCACGTGTATGTGATGTCCTCGGAGAATGTTACATCAGCCGATTCCGCGCTCACCACAAGACGGCTTGCGGCGCCGCCTTCCGGCGCAAGACCGATCGTCCTGGCATCCTTCGCCCGCGCACGCGGCCCGTAGTGTGAGACGGCGTAGACAACGTCGTTGGTCGCCCAAAGCCGGACAAGCCCCGCGTCGTCTTCAAGTTCCATCGGATTGCCCCACGGGTCGAACAAGCGCGTCTTGCCAAGCGGAAGACGCAGATACGGTCCGCGCCAGCCCGTAGGCACGTAGACGGAACCATCGGATATGGCGTCAAGCCCTGCGACAAGATTTTCAACCGTCGCCGGACGCACGGCGTATGGAAGCGCTCCGGTGGGCTTTTCCCACAATTCGCCCAGCGTGGAACCGTTCGCCAGACGCGGCAGACGCCCCATGTCCGCCAAAAAGCCGACGGCCTCTTCGCCGGGCCTGCTATCGTAGACGCTAGCGCGAATGGTTTCCAGTTGTCTGTCCGCCGCCTTTGCAAGCTTGCCGTCGCGGACGCGCGAAAGCCCGCGCACCGCCAGATGCGTGAGGATGGCGATCACCGCAAGCACCGTCACCATCTCGACAAGCGTAAATGCGTTTCTGTCGATGGTCATATTCCGTTTTCTCCCTCGTCGATGTCGTTGCGCGAGAGAAAATGAACCAAATCGTCGCCGCGCGCAACGCGGCTATCGCCGTCGATGAGGCCGGCCTGGCGCGAAAGACGGCGGTGCCGCTCGTTCCAGCTTGTCGCCCACCGGTTGGTCGCGTTATGGTAGAAGCAAGGAGCGTCCAGACGACCGTCCGGCCCGGCGGAGACGATACGCGCATAACGGAAGCGAATCTCGTCAGGCAAATTGGTGTTGGAGCCATCCAAACCGTAAAACGCCTGCGGCGGAGGAATCTGCAGCACATACGGATTGCCCCACGGATCAAGGAGGGCAGGCTCGCCGGGGAAGCCGTATATTGAACATCCGCCGAGTCCGTTTATGAAATCGTCTGGAAGCCTCAGGCCGTGCAATTCGGGATAGAAGCCGCGCGACGCGAAACTGGAGTCGGATGCAAAACGCTTTCCGGTCGAAGCTGGGAACAAGCCGGTCGCGTGCCTCGCATACGGGCCGTGCCATCCGCGTTCGCTTTCGGGATTCCAGCGTGTAAACACTTCGGGGCGGGCGCATCCGGGATGCCGCATGTCGTCGATGCGGATGGCGTTGATTCCGTCCGCCGAGCCATAGAGATTGGTGGATACAAGCAAATTGGCAAGCCGGAGGTTCCCCGGCGAGAAACCCGGAATGCCACGCATATCGCGCAGATAACCATGTTCTGGGTCGGTAAAAGCAGCGGCCAACACCTTCAGGTCGTTCTCGGCGGCTATGCGTTTTGCATTGTCCGCCGTCTTGGAAAGACGTGAAACGACCAGCATGGCGATCACGGCGATGATCGCCACAACGGCGACAAGTTCCACCAATGTGAAACCACCCCGAACCGGCTTGCGGACATTCTTCACGTAT
>JAFPNP010000143.1 GCA_017411125.1 Kiritimatiellia bacterium | reverse complement strand
CGGAATGGTTCGGCGCCGGACAATCTCCGAAAATGACGGACTACCCCGACACCGGCAACTCCAGCCACCAGGGAGTTCCCCGCTGAAACTGAAAAAACAATGAAAGGAACGGTCGCCGTGTCAAATGCCAAGTATTCCGATGTGCCGGTTCAAGCGGAAAAACATCAGAAAAGCGAAACCAAGGAAGCCGCCGCTGCATCCTCGCAGCGCGTCGCGTCCATAGACGCGCTGAGGGGATTCGACATGTTCTTCATCACGGGCGGCTCGGCGCTCGTGATCGGGATCTGCGCGGCGCTTGGACACCCCAAGGCGTGGCTTGCCGTGCAGATGAAACACGTGGACTGGATTGGCCTCGCGCAACACGATACGATCTTTCCCCTGTTCCTTTTCCTCGCAGGCGCATCCTGGCCTTTCTCGCTCGCCGCGCAGCAGAAACGCGGGCGTTCCACGCCAGCCATCCAGCTCAAGCTCCTCGCACGCGCCGCCGCGCTCTTTCTCATCGGACTATCCTTCGGCGGAATATTGAAGTTCAATCCCGACTTCCGTCTGCCGAGCATACTTGGATTCATCGGGCTTTCATGGGGCGTCGCGGCCACGCTATCGATGTACGTGAAGAAATCGTGGAAGCTCTTGGCGACCGCCGCCGTGTTTCTCGCGGGCTGCTACCTGATGCAGCACTTCTGCCTCGCGCCGGGCGCGCCGGAAGGCGCAAACCCCTACGTGGTTGAAAACAACATCGCCGCGTACTGGGATCGTACGCTCTGGCCGAACCATCTCTACTTGAAAGGCAAATACGATCCCGAATCGTTCTTCTCGCTTCCCTGCGGCGCGGCGATTGCGCTCTTCGGCGTGCTCGCGGGCCGACTTCTCAAAAGGCAGGACGGCCCCTCTCCCGCGCGCAAGTCGCTTCTCCTCGCGGCGTGGGCCGCCGCCGCCGCGCTGGCAGCCTGCGTATTCGAGTTCGGCTTCGGCAACCCGGTGATCAAGAAACTGGGAACGCCGTCGTACTTCCTCTACGCATCCGCGTATTCGCTTGCTATGCTAGCCCTGTTCCACTGGATCGTAGATGTGCTAGGATGGAAACGCTGGACCGTCGCATTCGCCCCAGTCGGCAAGAACTCCATTCTCGCATACGTCCTCATGATGATGGGCGTTTCCGGCACGATCCAGAAATTCCTGTTTTCGGGACTGTGCAAGTGGGCGGACAAATGGGGCCAGGCGCTTGCCGGGCTGACTTCATATCTAGTCGTGTGGGCGATTCTCTATTTCCTCATGCGCAAGAAAATATTCATCAAGGTGTGAGCGGCGAAGCATCGGGGGCAACGCGTCTTGCCAGAAAAAGATGGTGATTTTTCGCCGCGTTTATGAGATAATGTACACGTCCCCCGCGAAAGGAGGGCGCTTTCAATGCCGAATGCCAACACCATAAGAGACCATCGTTCACTGTTCCGCCAGCTTCTGACGGGAATGTATGACGCCGTGCTCATCACGGACCCCAACGGCCACCTTCTGGAACTGAACCCGCGCGCAAAGGAGTTCTTCCAGTACGAGACGGACGAGGTGATCGACCGTCCCATAGGGCTTTTCATACCAGGCGTGACGCCCGCCATTGTGCAGCGCATCCGCGCAGGGCTGGACCAGGCGCGTCACATGATGCTGGACGCGAACTGCCTGCGCAAGGACAGGACGTCCTTCTCCGCGGAAGTCACGGTGTCCGTCATCGACCTCATGGACCCCGCGACCTCGTGTTCACGATACGGAACACAGAGCGCCGCCGCCGCCAGCTCGAGCGCTTCCGCACCAAGGAGAACGCGGCGGACGTGGCACAGTCCGCGCTCTTCGCCTGCCATCCGGACGGACGCTTCCGCTGGGTCAACCAGTCCTTCCTCGACATGTTCGGCTACGAGAACGACGGCGACGTGCTGAAGCTCCAGTTCGCTGAGATTCTTGCGGACGAGCCGCTGCAACCGCTCTTCGCGAAAGCGTGCGCCGGCGAGACCGGGGAGCTGCGTCTTCACGCCGAAGGCGACGGAGAGGACGACGGCGGCGACGTGGAGGTGCGCCTTGCGCCCGACCTGCACGGCAAGAAGATCGTTGGCGCGGTAGGTTCCGTGACGAGGGTTTAGCCATGCGCCAGCAGTCCCGCAAACCATCGTCGCCGCGGCGGCGCGTCGAGGGCAACGTACCCTTCCAGACTCCTCGCGCCCCGCGCGCTCCGCGCTACGCCGCGAACGTGGAGAACCTGCTTGTCGGCAAGCAGGACGCCGACAAGCCGCTTCAGGATTTCATCGCCACGCGCTTCGGCCTTTCGCGCCGCGCCGCCAAGGCAGTGATAGACGGGCGCAGCGTATGGGTGAACCGCCGGTGCGTGTGGATCGCCCACCACGCTCTCAAGTCCGGCGACACGGTGGAGATTCCGCGCGCAGTCGTCTCGGCGGCGAAACGGCAGAAAGGGTCGAACGTGTCCGCCTCGCTTCCGTCCGGACAAAGCCCGGAGCGCCGCCACGTGCGGGTGATCGCGCAGACCGATTTCTACGTAGTGGCGGACAAGCCCGCCGGAATCGTCTCGTGCGACGATCCGCGCAGCGTCGAGGCGATCCTGCGCGAACAGCTGAAGGAGCCGAACCTGCAGGCCGTCCACCGGCTGGACCGCGACACGACGGGCTGCCTCCTTTTCGCGAAGAACTACCAGGCGTACCTTGCGGCGGTGGAGGTCTTCAAGACGCACCGCGTGTCGAAAACGTATTTTGCAATTGTGGCAGGGCGATTCGAACATTCGCATTTCACGGTGGACGCGCCGCTCGACGGCGAGCGGGCCGTGTCGCACGTCGCGCGGGAGGCCGTCGGGCAGGAGGCGTCGTTCCTCCGCGTGCGCATCGAAACAGGCCGCACGAACCAGATACGGCGCCACCTGTCAAGCATACGCTTCCCAATCGTCGGCGACAGGACGTTCGGGCTGAAGAACGCGCGCGACCCGCGCCTGATGTCCGTGCCGCGCCAGATGCTGCACGCCGCCACGCTCACGCTTCCCGACCCAATGGCGAAGGGCGAGGAGATTCGCGCGCACGCCCCGCTTCCAGCCGATTTCCGGTCGGCATTGAGACTGTTCGGAATGGGGAGGCGGTGAATAAATGAGATGGAGATCCGAACTTGCCGCCGCCGTTGCCGCGGTCATTGCGGCGACTCCTGCGGAGGCGAAGGTGTTCAAGGCGGAATGGTTCAAGCCTGCGGTGCATTACAGCGGCGAACGTCCCATAGCGTACGGCGACGCGTCCGCAGATCTCGGAATCGTCTGCGTCCACGGTTGGGGCGGAGGCGCGGACGACCGCACCGCCCTGTGCCGCAAACTGGCAAAGGACATGGTGAAACGCGGCGCGAAGCCCGTAGTGTTCGCGCCCATGTTCCCGATCCGCCGGTACATACGCGAGAAGAAAATCCCGGACGATGGACGCGCCGTGTGGTGCGGGTTCTGGGAAGTCGGCGAAGAAGGTTCCGCCGCAAACGACTGGCGCGGCGGTGGCGACGCCTACGGAACCCAGATATCCTCGTTCGACGTCATCGACAGAATGGTGGCGACGCTTTGCGACGAAAAACTCTTTCCCTCCATGAAAAGGATCGTCGTAGTCGGCTTCTCAGCCGGCGGACAGGTCGCCGCGAGATACGCGGCGGTCGGGAAGTGTCCGGCGAGGAAAGGCGTTGCGGTCGAATACATCTCGATCGCGCCGGCGTTCTATTTGAAGCTCGACGAAGACGTGCCGTGGCACTACGGCCTGAAAGGAATGCCGCGCTATTCCGCCGGAATGGAGAAGAAAGAGATTCTCGCCAACCTTTCGGCGCGGCGCGTCTGGTTTGGATGCGGGACGAAAGACGACGAGCTCACCAACGGCAGGAACAAGCTTTCCGCGAAACAGGGCAAGTCTCGCTACGACAGACATTTGAAGTTTGCGGAGTACGTGAAAGGCTTTCCCGCATGGGCGGCGAAGACGTCGTTCCACGACATTTCGGGCGTTGCGCACACCGGCAAAGTCTGGGACTTCAAGCCGTTTCTCGACTTCATGGCCGGACTCTAGCACGGCGCAGGCATCCGAACCTCGTGCGCGTGTTCGACCTAGGCGTGGACAAAACCGCGCACACGCCGTATTTCGTGATGGACATCGTCGAATGCAAGAACTGCGAAGTGCGCACGCTCGACAACATGGAACCGGGCGGCGCAGACTAAGAGCAGCTCGCCCGCAACGTAAAACTCGGCCCCGACATCCTGCCGACGGGTAAAATTGCGGTATCGGGCAAGGCGTCCACCCAAGCGGCATCCGTCACCAGCAAGGACTTCAAAGTGCGGCTGACGGGCGTTGCCGCTTGCGACAGCGGAAACAGAAATTTCGCCAGCCTAAAATTCGTATCGCCGGAAACTCGCGTCGAAGTGCAAAAAGGGCAGATGGCAAGAATCAGGTTTGCGAAGGTATGCGCAGCCGCGCAAACATGGCTGGGAATACAAAAATGGGCTGAATTCAAAGATAACTCGACAACGTTCGAAGACAATGGCATTAGAATTATTGCAGAAGCTTGGACGGAAAATATATTTGCGGCGGGGATTGTGGGGACAAGATACAGCATTTCGATTTCGCCCGCTGCGTCTGACGGGGCTAAAAACGCGAAGTGAACATGTTTAATGCAATGAAAGAGAAACAAGAAGCAATACGGCAAAGTCCAACTTTGGAAACATGGTCTCTGCCAAGCCGACAAAAACGCTGCGAATCGGAGTCCGAGAATCCCGGAATCCGCTTCCGCTTATGATGGAACCAAAAAAAATTCAATTGTTGCTTGCACACGGCGAAGCGATTTGATATACTACTCGCCATGGGACAACAATTGAGAACACGTGCCAAGAGGGCCAGACGGAAAGCGCGGGCAAAGCGCGTTCACGCGCGGCTGCTCGCGGCGAAGAAGGCTCAGTAAAACGGGCTTTCGCACGGTGGGATGGCCGAGCGGTTAGGTAGTGGACTGCAAATCCACGTACAGCGGTTCAACTCCGCTTCCCACCTCCATTTGACAATACAGGCAAACCTGCGGAATACGCAGGTTTTCTTGTTTTTGCGGCAAAGGCTGCGCAAGGACCCGCAGCCCTACCAGACGAAGCGGAAAACCGACCTCGCTTACAGTCCTACGGCTGAGCGCACTTTCTCCATCGTCGGAGCGGCTGCCGCGCGGGCGCGTTTCGCCCCTTCGCGAAGGATATCTTCCAAAGCGTCGGGGTCTTTCACCAGTTCCTCGCGCTTCGCCTTGAACGGATCGAACAGGCGGTGGTACGCCTCCAGCAGCGCTTTCTTGGCGTGTCCGTAACCGTAATTTCCAGCGCGGAAGTTCGCCGCCATCTGCGCAACTTCGTCCGGCGTGGCGAAGAGCTTGTACAACTCGTATATGGAATTGCCCTCCGGCTCCTTCGGCTCTTCCATGGTCTTGGAATCCGTGACGATTCCCATGACCTTTTTCTTGGCCGACGGATCGAACAGCTCGATGGTGTTGTGGTAGCTCTTGGACATCTTCTGCCCGTCGGTGCCGGGAATCGTGGCCACGGTATCGGGTATGTACGCGTCGGGAATCTTGAATATCTCGCCGTATGCGTTGTTGAACTTGATAGCCAGATCGCGCGTCACCTCAAGATGCTGTTTCTGGTCCTTGCCCACCGGCACGAGATCCGACTGCATGATGAGAATGTCAGCCGCCATGAGAACGGGATATGCAAAGAGCCCGTGCGTGGCATCGAAGCCGTGGGCCATTTTGTCTTTGTAGCTGTGGCATCGCTCCAGCAGGCCCATCGGCGTGAGGCACGAAAGATACCATGCCAGTTCCTGAACCTCCGGCACATCCGACTGGCGGTATACGACCGTCTTCGCGGGATCCAAGCCGCACGCCAGATAGTCGAGCGCCACTTCGCGGGTGGATTCGCGCAGCGTTGCGCCGTCCCGCACCGTCGTCATGGCGTGGAAGTTCGCGATGAACATGAACTCCTCGCCCTTGTCCTGCAAGTCGAACATGTTCTTCATTGCGCCGAAATAGTTGCCCCAGTGCAACTTCCCCGACGGCTGGATACCTGTCAAAATACGCATGATTGGATAACCTCCTGTATGGATTTGTGTTTGAATCTCTTTCTTCGCTGCAAGCCGTCAGTCAGCACCGGCCGAAATGCACAGGCCGCGAAGGCGGTTGTAGGCGTTGAGAAGATCAAGTTCGGCCAGCACGCCCGCCGTGCCGGCTCCGTCGGACACGCCTACGCGGAGTATCTGGACTCTCCGCGCCTCGAAGATGCGTTCCTTCACTTCGGCGGAGACCTCCTGCCGCGCAGCCATGTCCGTCACGCCGGAGCGGAGCGCGTCGGGCGTGAACTGCGCCAACGCCTCGATGCGGTCGTGTATTTCCAGAATCGCTGCAAGGTCGCCGCCCTGCGGCTCCTTCCCCGCCTCGCGCAGACGCCGCATGGCCTTTACGATGTTGCGGATTTCGTCCGAAGCCGACTCCAGCACGTCCGCAAGGCGCAGTATGCGCTGTTCCAGACGGGCCGTGGAAGACGAAATGCGCGGCGACATGACGCGCCCGATGAACACCGTCACCTCGCGCTGCACGTTGTCCAGCACGTCCTCGCGCCGGCACACGTGCCGCTCGGCCTCCTCCGCGTCCTTCCCGGCGATGGCCTGCCTTGCGTGCGCCAGCATGTCCACGACGCTTTCCGCCATGAACGCGATTTCCACAAGCGCCTGCTCGCATGCAATCACCGGACTTGTCACGTTCGGATCCAGCACCGAGAGATGCGGCTTCTCCTCGGCGCGCTCGGGAATCATGCGCTCCACGAGACGCGCGAACGGGCGGGCGAAAGGCAGCACGAGCGCGCCGCGCAGGAACGAAAAGAGCGTATCCACCGCCGCGATAGGCAGCATGATGCGCGGATAGAGTCCGTCCGGCGTCGGCGCGAACGCGGACGGAAACACGCGGTGCGCCAGCGGCGCAAACACCGCAAGCGCCAGCGGCAGGAACGCGGCCGAACCGACGACGTTCATCAAAGTGTTCGCCATCGCCGTTCGCTTCGCCCCCGCCGACGCGCCTATGGAAGCGAGCCACGCCGTGGCGGTGGTGCCGATGTTCGCGCCGAACAGCGCGGCTATCGCGGTTTCGCCCGTTATCAGACCCTCCGCCGCAAACGCCATGAATATGACGATCGTCGCGGCGGAACTCTGTATCACGGCCGTGAACACCGCCGACGCCAGCGCGACCGCGGAGGCGGACGGCAGAGACGTCGCCGCGAGCCTGCCGAGCGCCGCGCTGAGTTCCGGCGATTCGCGTATGGGCGCGACGCCCTGTTTCATGAACGCCATGCCAAGGAACACCAGTCCGAGTCCGATCAGCGCAAGGCCGACATGCCGGACGCGTCCGCGCCTGAACGGGAAGTACGCGAGACTTCCCGCGACTGCTAGCGCGAGGCCGAGTATTTCAGGACTTGGCGCGAAAGCCATCAGCCAGACCGTCGCCGTCGTGCCGATGTTCGCGCCCACAAGCACGTTCACCGCCTGCGCGAGCGACATAAGCCCAGCCGTGACGAATCCGACCAGCATCACCGACACCACGGACGACGACTGCACCACGATTGCCGAGACGATTCCAGTCACCACGCCGGCCGGCCGGTTGGTCGTCGTGAAGCCTATCACGCGCCGGATGCGCTCGCCGCTCGCGGACTGCAATCCGTCCGAGAGGTGGCGCATTCCGAGCAGAAACAGGCCAAGCCCTCCGCACAACGTGACCACGATGTTCAGAAGTTCGTTCATCGGCTTTCAGCCAGGCGGAGGGATGGAACGGGCTATGCGCCAAGCAGACGCCGCGCGGCAAGCGCGATGTCGCCGGTGCGGTCGTTGCCGCCCTCGCGCTCGATCGCGAAGTTCCCTTTGTAGCCGACGGCCTTCAGCTCCGCCAGGAAGCGCGGCGCGTCGACCTCGCCATCGCCCCACGGCACTTCCGTGCCCCACGTACCGGGCTTCTTCGTGAACGTGGCATCCTTGAGATGTATGTGCCGGATCCACGGAGCGAGCGTACGGACGGCCTCCACCGGACTGCCCTTGGCGTAAAGAATCATGTTCGCGGGATCGAAGTTCACGCCCGCGCCGGGAACGGAGGGCAGGAACTTCGCGAGATCCGCCGCAGTCTCCTGCCCCGTCTCGAACGCCACGCCGACGCCTGCCGAACCGCACGCATCGACGATGAACTTGATGCGGTCGGTGTATTTCTTGAGCGCGGCGGGGCTGCTTTCGTCGAGGAAACCCGCATGCATCGTAAGATAGGGAGCCTTAAGTTCCGCAGAGAGCTTCGCGCCCGCGACGATGATTTTCTTGTTCGCCTCCCATACGTCGTCGGGAACGATTCCGCCGGTCTTGCGGATGGTGTCCAGCGTGGAATAGTCCTCCTGCGGGAAGCCGATCATCGTGGCGGAAAGAATCCACTCGCCAGACGCCAGACGCGCCTTCACGCGCTCGAGCGCGTCCGCCCCTTCCGCGGCGCCATGGCGGGAACCGCCCTCCAGAAACGGCTGCAGCGCGAGGTGTATGCGCTTGAGACCGATTTTCTTCATCTCCTCTGCGACCTTGTCCAGCGGTTTCTGATAGCTCCAGCTGCACACGCCCAGATTGGAGGACGTCACGTACCGCCCGTCCCCGGCGCATCCCGGAAGCGCCGCCGAAGCGGCCGCAGAGGCGGCATACTTGAGAAAGTCTCTTCTGTTCATCATGTAAGTTCCTGTTGATTCTGCAAACGCGGATATTTTCTCAAAAATATCCGCCCAGCGCAAGCGCAAACAACAACATTGCCAATGGATTTTGGTATAATATCGCTCATCCGGAAAATCAGGCGAAAGAAATGGGCGAAGAAATGCTGCAGAAGTGTGGAGAATGGCAGCTTGAGCGGGAAATCGGTCAAGGTGCATACGGCGTGGTCTATCTTGCCGTCGGTTCGGGTGGCGAACGGGCGGCGGTGAAGGTATGCCGTCGCGATGCCGTCGGCGACGAGCGTTACGCGCGCGAACTGCGCGGGGCAAAGCTCTACAAAGCGATTCCTCCGCAGGAGGGACTTGTCCGCATGAGGGAACTCGTCGAGATGGAATGGGGCTTCTACACGGTGATGGACCTCGCGGACGACGAATTCGGCGGCTCGCAGGAAGAAGCATCGTCCGGTTACAGTCCGAAGACGCTCGCCCGTGTGATAGAGGGCGAGAAGGCGTTGCCGCTCAAAGAGTGCGTCGGACTTGCCCTGTCGCTCGCGAAGGGTCTTGCCACGCTTCAGCGCCACCACCTTCTGCATCGCGACATCAAGCCGGGGAACGTTCTCTACGTGAATGGCCGGCCCGTCCTGGCCGATCCCGGACTTCTGGTTGAAGAATCAGACGCGGCATCGCTCGTCGGCACGCCGGGATATGTCCCGCCGGAGAAGTTCACCGAAGCCGCCAGCGACATCTACAGCCTCGGGCTCACGCTCAAGGCGGCGAGCTTTGGCAGGAAACTGGAAGATCTCGACAAAGGCCCATCGCTGGAGGCCGATACCGGTGCGCCTCTCTTTCCCGCGTGGTGGCGCATCCTCAACAAGGCAACCGACCCCACGCCGTCCCGGCGCTACCAGTCCGCCAAGGCGCTGTTGAGAGACATGGTTTTGCTTCGCATCAAAACCGTTCTGCCGTCAATCAAGGTTGTTTTGACCATTGCTGTTGCGATTGGATTGGCGTTTGCTCTTTACCATGCCATCTCTGCGAAAAACAAAGTCGAAAGGAAGGAGAAGGAAGAACGTGATTATATCGACCGGGAGAAACAGGAAGCCATTAGATCCATTGAAACCATAAAGCAGGACTTGGTTGCAGACCTCACTCCTCTAAAGAGGGTTGCAACCATTGCTCAAACTTTAAATGACATGTCGGCATCGGATGATACAACATGGTTGTCATTCTGCGGGTCGTATTTCTGTCATGTGGACGAGTCTCATAGGCAACGATTAAAGAGGGTAGAAGAAAAGGATCCCGTCAGTGCTGCGAAAATGCGCGGCATTCTCGACAAAATGCTGGAGATTGACAAGAAGGGCGAGGAAAACAACCGGCAGATTAAAGTTCTGCGTGATGAAAATGTGGATAAAGGCGCGTCGGGGGCTTCAGAAAGGTACAATCAAGCTGAAATGCTTTCCATGAAGAATGAGAAGCTTGTTAAGGCATGGTTATCAAATCTCGAACGGTTTACCTTGATCGAGGATGAGGTAAAAATAAAGGAATAGCAAATGACCTACAGGCACTTCAACAACGAGACGACGCGCTCAAGCGTGCTGAGGGCGGTCGCAAGCACCGAAAACGAAGCGGCGTGGCAGCGGCTCTTCGACCTCTACGCCGGGTTCGTATTCTCGATTGCGCGCTCGAAGGGCCTTAAT
>JAFPNP010000142.1 GCA_017411125.1 Kiritimatiellia bacterium | reverse complement strand
TCGCAGCGCTGCGGGAAACCGCCGATGGAATCGAGCCACGCCTTGCGCACCTGTTCCTGGCGCATTTTGAACGCGGCCGGGTCCTTGGCCGCTGCAACCCATTCAGAATCGATCGCGCGGTCTGCAGCGATGATGCCGTTCATGGCCCTGTCGTTCATTTCGGTGTAGGGGTACTTTCCCTGCACTATGCGCATTTTCGCTATTGCGTCGCGTACGCTGACCGGGCCGCCGTGAAGCATGGTACACACGAAGGCGGACGCAGCGAACGAGCCCGCATAGCTGAATCTGTTTTTCATTCAAGTCTCCTTTTTGTGGCTAAGAGTTCAACGGCATGTAACGTCGTGCCGATTAGTATACCATATTTCTGCCGTTGGTAACGGCGTGTCTTTTTTTTGTCCTAGGGGTTCATAATTCCCCCTCCTAGGGTTCATAATTCCCCTCCCTTGGGGATTTATGCCGCTGCTCTGCCGGAAAATTGGAAATCTCCAATCTTCCACTGTTGGTGAATTTGTGGTATAATGGCGGCAACTCTCAAGGAGGAACAGATGACACTCGAAGAACAGGTGAAAGCGATGCTCGAAGCGCTGCGTCCCATGCTAAAGGCGGACGGCGGCGATTTGGAGTTCGTCAATATGGAAGGCAAGACGGTTACGCTCAAGCTGGTGGGCCACTGCGGGACGTGCCCCTACGCGATGATGACGCTCAAGAGCGGAATAGAGCAGAAACTTCGGGAGTTGGACCCGGAGATTGTCGTGGAGCGCGCGGAATGAACACGGTGAACGTCTCTCTCGTTGGCGTGGGCGGGCAGGGCATCCTTCTCACTGCGAATCTGCTTGCGGACGCGGCCGCGCTCAGCGGCCTCGACGTGAAGAAGAGCGAAATACACGGCATGGCCCAGCGCGGCGGCAGCGTGATATCGTCCGTGCGGTTCGGCGACGAGGTGCACAGTCCGATCATCCCGGAAGGCCGCAGCGACGTGCTTGTGGCGTTCGACCGCCTTGAGGGCCTGCGCTGGCAGGGATTCCTCGCAAAGGGCGGCAAGGTGCTGATGAACAATGCCGATCTCGTGCCGGTCACGGTGTCGAGCGGGCTGCAGCAGCCGGTCACGGATTTCGAGGCGCGCCTGGCCAAGGCGTTTCCGGACGCGATCATGATCGACGCCGCGAAGATCGCGGACGAAGTGGGCAACTCCCGCACGATGAACATGGTCATAGCCGGGGCGCTCTCCGCTCTGACGCCGTTTGCCGAGTCGAAATGGATCGAGGCCATGGAGCAAATGCTCACCGGGCCCAAAGCGAAACTTATTCCCGTAAACAAAGAGGCGTTCGCGCGCGGACGAAAGGCGGTGCTGGGATGAAGTTCTGGAACAGGGAGGCGGAGACGATGAGCCGGGACGCCATAGAGGCGCACCAGCTCAAGTGCCTGCGCAAGACGCTACAGCGCGTCTGGGCGAGTCCATGGTGGCGGGATCTGCTGCAGAAACGGGGGATGGCGGGTCCTGAGGACGTCAAGAGCCTTGACGATTTGCGCAATCTCCCGTTCCTGACGAAGGAAGATTTCCGGGAGGCGTATCCGCTAAAGATGTCCACGGTGGACCGCCGCGACCTGCTCGAGTTCCATATGTCAAGCGGATCGACGGGCACTCCCGTCGTCATGGCGTACACGAAGAACGACCTCAACCAGTGGGCGGACTGCATGGCGCGTTGCTTCACGATGGCCGGTCTCGAAGCGGGCGACGCCTTCCAGATCATGCCCACGTTCGGGCTTTTCAACGGCGGATTCGGATGCTACCACGGTTGCCGCAAGGCTGGATTGTTTTGCGTGCCCGCGTCAAGCGGAAACACCGAGCGGCAGATAAAGCTCATGCGGGATTTCCGCGTGAAGGGTTTCTGCAGCGTCGTGAGCTACGTGCCGCGCATAATCGAGAAGCTTGACGCCGAGACGTCCGGCGATCACGACATTCCGTCGCTCCAGGTGGGCATCTTCGGCAGCGAAACCTTCTCGGACGAGATGCGCAAGAAGATCGAGAAACGCCTTCACATCGAATGCTTCGACATCTACGGCATGACGGAAACCGGCGGAATCGGCACGACGGGCCAGGACTGCCCCGCGCACGTCGGCATACACGTCTGGGACGACTACTACATCACCGAGGTCGTAGACCCCGCAACCGGCAAGAACGTGCCGGATGGCGAGTACGGCGAAGTAGTGTTCACCTCGCTCACGCGCGAGGCAATGCCCGTCATACGCTATCGCACCCACGACGTGAGCCGCATCGTTTCGCGCGAGAAGTGCGCCTGCGGGCGCACGCACGTGCGCATCGACCGCATCACCGGAAGGACGGACGACATGCTCATCGTCAAGGGCGTCAATTTCTATCCGCGCCAGGTAGAGCAGGCGCTTATGGAAATACCGGGCGTCAAGGACGAGTTCCAGATAATCCTCGAGGAACGCAACGGCATGACGGACGTCACGATCAACGTCGAGGCCGAGCCCGGCGTGACGGGCCACACCGTCGCAAAACACCTTCGCGAACGTCTTGGATTCCTGCCGAAGGGCGACGTGTTCCCCGTCGGCTCGCTGCCCAGGAGCGAGGGCAAGGCAAAGCGTGTCGTCAGGATTTGATGCTGGAGGCGCGGCACATATCGTTTTCGTGGAAACGCGCGCCGGTGCTGGACGACGTGTCCTTCGCCGTGTCGCCCGGCGAGACGCTTGCTCTTGTCGGCGCGAACGGCGCGGGTAAAACCACGCTGCTGCGCATTCTCGCCGGAGTGTGCATGCCGCGTTCCGGCACGGTGGTGGGCGACACCGTGGACATGGTGCGTTCGCCGCTGCGCTACAAACGTCTTGTCGGCTATTTGCCTGAATCGTCGCCGACGCCGCCCGATATGACGGTGAAGGATTATTTGAAGTACAGGGCGAACCTGAAAGGCGAGGTTTCGAAAAAGATTCGCCATCGCGTATTGGAGGCAATGGATCTGTGCGGCCTTGCCGGGAACGCTGGTGCGCGTATTGGAGTGCTTTCGCAGGGGATGCGCAAGCGCGTGGCGCTGGCTGACGCGATACTGCTGCGGCCGCGTTTCCTGTTCCTCGACGATTTGTTTGCAGGGCTCGACGCGATGACGAGGTTGTCGGTCGGCCGAATCCTGAAGGCCGTGTCCGCATTCGCATCCACGATTGTTTCGGGACATGAACTGGATGAACTACAGGGAATCGCGGCGAAGTTCATTGTATTGAAAGACGGGCGTCTGCACGTCGGAAAAAACGCGGCGGAGGCGCGTGCGGAACTTACGTCTGCGCAAGAGGAGAATGCCGGATGAGGACTGTGCGCGTCATGTTGTCCCGCACGTTCGGCTTTCTTGCCGGGTCGTTTTCTTCGCTTGTCGGCGTTGCCGTTTTTCTCGCCGTATCGGGCGGCCTTTTCGCCAAGGCTCTGCTTGACGGGGAGGGCGGGGTGACGCCGGTGGCGGTGTTGTGGGCCACGTCCGCCGCGTCCATGCTTCCGGTGCTTGCGGCCATGCTCACCATGCGCCTTGTCGCGGACGAGCGCACTTCCGGTCGGTTGGAGCTGCTTCTTTCGGCGCCGGTGCGAGAACGCGATGTCGTCGTCGGCAAATTTCTCGGCGCGTGGTTCCACGCGCTGCTGGCGCTCGCTGTCTACCTTCTCGTCCCTCTCGTGCTGCTTCCGTTCATGGCGCCGTCCCTGGAAGAGCATCTCTCGTTGCGCTCCTTTGCGCCCGCGTTTGCCGCCCTGGGGATGCAGTCGGCGCTTTGGTGCGCGTGCGGGCTGTTGGCGAGCGTCTGCTTCCACCCGTCTGCGGTTGCGGCGGTCGTGTCCATGCTTCTTACGGTCGTGCTGCCTTATGCGGCATACCAAAGCGCGCTGACCTGGATGCGCGGATATCGCCTGCGCCTTTCCGAAATGCCTTTCACCGTCCATATCGTGGACATGGCGACCGGTCTCGTGCATCTTTCGGTGGTGGCGTTCTACGTCGTGCTGACCGCCTTCGCGCTCTTCGCCGCTGCGAAAGCCCTTGCGCTCATGCGCCTGAGGGGGCGCGGATTCTTGGCGGTTCGTTTGTCGTCCGCAGTTTCATTATCGCTCGGCTTGGTATTCTCTGTGTGCGCGATCGCTTTCGTCGGCAGATTTCGTCTGTCGGCGGACATTTCGCCTGTCGATGGCTTTTCCGCCTCCGATAGGACGCGGCAGATACTTGCCGAGACGAGCGGCGAGACGGTGGAGGTGACGTGTTTCCTGTCGCGTGGGGCGTCTGAATACATGGCGGCGCGCAGGCTTCTTCGCGGTCTTGAGGCGACGGCGCGTGGCGTGGCGGGTGTTCGGCTGGACATACGGGCGATAGATCCGCGATGGGATCTGGGCGATGCGGAGCGTCTGGTGAAAAGTGGCGTCGCGGAAGGGACGTTTGTTTTCCGGCGCGGTCGGCGCAGAGTGGCAATTCCTGTTTCAGACATCTTTGGCGTTGCGACGAACGGCGTCGTGGCCGTGTCGACCAAAAGCCTTTTCGAGGGCGAGAGCGTCTGCGCGTCTGCAATCCAGAGACTGTCGGTTGCTGGCGGACGGCGCGGTACGGTGTATTGTACCGTAGGGCACGGCGAAACTTCCGCGTCATCCTACGACGCTCAATTTGGAATGAGCGACCTCGCGCGCGAACTTCGCCAGGATGGTTACCGCGTGAAAGAT
>JAFPNP010000141.1 GCA_017411125.1 Kiritimatiellia bacterium | reverse complement strand
GGTCGAGGAAGGTGGACGCGCCGAACGATCTCCGCGACGACCACTTCTACGGCGCTCCCGAACGCTTCATGGGCGCGCTTGCGCACGAGTACGACGCGCCGAAGGGAGACTTCGGCATTTTCGTGGGCGAGTACGCGGTCACGCATACGCACCGCCACGGCTCGTTCCGCGCTGCAATCGCGGAGGCGGCGTTCATGCTGGGGCTTGAGCGCAATCCCGCGCAGGTGAAGCTCGCCGCGTACGCGCCGCTTTTCGCGCACGAGCAGCATGTCGCGTGGTCGCCCAATCTCATCTACCATTCGGGCGACGGCAGTTTCGTTAATCCGTCCTGGAACGTGCAGAGGCTCTTCAGCGAAAACCGCGGGACGCAGGTTCTGAAGGTATCCGTCGAGACGGGCCGCGAACAGAAAGGTATCGACAACGTTCAGGCAAACGCCGTGCGCACCGGGAAGGGCGAGATTGTCGTCAAGCTCGTCAATTGCACGGAAGCGCCGCAGAAGGTCGAGATCAGGGGCGTGTCGGGACGCGTGACGCGAACCGTGTTCACGGGACCTAGCCGCAACGCCCGCAACACGCCGTTCGACCGCGAGGCGCTGAAGGAGAAGACGGAGTCCGTGACGCTTTCCGGCGGCGACGAGCTGCCGCCTCTCTCGCTTGTGATATACCGGACGGCCATCGCTCCGGCGACCAGCCTTTAGGCGGTCAAGATGATGAGGCGTGGCGTTGTGTCATCAACGCGCCCATGCAGACGATCACGGCCATGCCGAGCCAGCTGAGGATGTCGGGGACCTGGCCGAACACCAGAAAGCCGAACGCTGCCGCGAACACGACGTTGGAGTAGTCGTAGACGGCGAGTTCGCGCGGACTGGCCAGGCGGTACGCCGCCGTGATTCCGAACTGCCCGACGGTCGCCGCCGCCCCGGCGCCGAACAGAATCGCCACTTGCGCCGGCGTCATCGGGCTGAAGTCGAATACCATGAACGGCGCCGAGGCGAGCGTGGAGAACGCGCTGAAGAAAAGGACGATGAAACTCGGGTCGGTGCCGAGCTGTCCAAGCCTGCGGATGCAGGCGTAGGCTCCGCCGGCCGCGATTCCGCCGGCCAGCCCGGCGAGCGCCGCGCCGGTGGAGCCAGCCGAGAACGCGAAGCCCGGCTTGACCACGAGCATCGCGCCGGCGAACGCGCCAGCTATCGCAAGGCCCTGGCGCGCGCGGACGCGCTCGCCGAGGAACAGCCACGCGCACAGTACCGCCGAGAAGGGCGAGAGCTTGTTAAGCATGCAGGCGTCGTCTAGTGGAATGTGGCTGAGGGCGTAGAAGTTTCCGAATATGCCAATCGTGCCGAGCGTGGAACGGAGGACGAGGAACACGAGTTCCCGGCGCGTCGGCGTGTGATGATGTGCGACATTTCGGGAGGGCGGCCGTCCTCGGCCGCCGCAATTTTTGCACAGCGAGTTTTTCCAGAACAGCGCACCGGCCACGAACATGGCGACGAGGTTCCGGAAGAAGCTCTTCTGGAACGGCGAAACCGCCCCGCCGAAGTCGTCGGCGAGGCGGACGAACATCCCCATTGCCGCGAAGGCGAAAGCCGACGCAAGAAGGCAGAGGATGCCTTTGGATTTCGATGTCGTAGCCCCTTACTTCGCGGCCGCGGCCGCCGCGATGATCGCGGCGAAGCTGTCCGCCTTGAGCGCGGCGCCGCCGATGAGGCCGCCGTCGATGTCCTTCTGGGCGAGCAGCTCGGCTGCGTTGCCGGGCTTCATCGAGCCGCCGTACTGGATGCGCACGGCATCGGCGGCGTCCACTCCGACGAGTTCGCCGAGCGTCTTGCGGATGAGGGCGTGGACTTCCTGCGCCTGTTCGGGCGTCGCGGTGCGGCCGGTGCCGATGGCCCACACGGGCTCGTATGCGATCACGAGGTTCGCGGCGTCGGCGGCGGAAAGACCCTTGAGACCTTCCTTCATCTGGCGCACGATTACTTCCTCTACCTTGTCGGCGTCGCGTTCGGCGAGCGTCTCGCCGACGCACACTATCGCCGTGAGGCCGGCCTTGATGACGGCGGTCGCGCGCTTGTTGACGGTTTCGTCCGTCTCGCCGAAGTACTGGCGGCGCTCGGAGTGGCCGATGATGACGTACTTCACGCCCGCGTCGACGAGCATTCCCGTGGATATTTCGCCGGTATAGGCGCCCGAAGGTTCCCAGTGGGCGTTTTCCGCGCCCGGCTGGACGGCGGTGCCGGCGCATGCGGCGACGGCGGCGGGAATGTCGATGGCTGGCGTGCAGCACACGATATCAACGTTCGCGCAGTCCTTCGTGGCGTTCGCGATTCCCTTGACGAGCGCAGCCGTCTCGGACGGCTTGACGTTCATTTTCCAGTTGCCCGCAATGATTTTCTTGCGCATTTCTTCTGTTGTCCTTTCGTTGTTAAACAAAGCTGCTGTTGAAAAGCGCGTATAGTGTATCACATATTGCCTGTTTCCGCAAATCCGCAAATGTGGGGCAAGGCGAATCGCTTTGCGAATCCTAGGGTGGGGGATTTTGAACCCAATGGCCTATGGTTTTATTTGGCAGACGAACCAATGCAACCTTACTATGTGTTGCATTCTATGTGCCGTTTTGGTATAATTCCTGCATGAAAACAATATCTTGCTTCATCGTATCGGTTTGCGTGGGTGCGTTTGTTGGTTTGGCGGATGCCGCCACGACTGTGTTTGATTTGCGCACTGCTTCCGGTGCTCCGTCGGCGCGGCGGCTTGCCGTTTCGTCGGGCAGTTGCCTCAATGCGGCGACGTTGCCAGCCGGCACGACTGCCGCGAGTGCGCTTTCAGTGGGCGACACGCTCGTTTTTCTGCTCTTCGAGAACGTGGAAATCCGCGTTACGCTTTCGGAACGCATGGAGTCGCCTCTTGGCGGCGAGGCGTTCATAGGCACGGTTTCGGGATACGACGGCGTCAAGAACGCAGTCGTCCTCCAGACGGCGGAAGGCCTGACGGTGGACGTGCAGGATTTTGCGCACAGCCGCACCTATACGATCGTGTCGGATGCAAATGGCGTCACGGTGAAGGAAAACGACCCGTCGCGCGACGTCGTTACGCCTACGGCCCCGGTCGATCCCGGTATTCAGGCTGGTCGTTCCGGAACGGGTGCGCGACTGCTATCCGCCGGTTCGCGGTTGCTCGCCTCCGATCAGGCGTCTACTCTCGTGGACGTCCTTGTCGCCTATGACACCGCCGCCGCCGCGTGGGCGCGCCAGAACGGCGGCGGCATCACCAACTTCGCCACTATGGCCGTCCAGAAAATGAACACCGTTCTCGACAACTGCGGCTTCGCATCCACATTCCGCTACCGGCTCGTCGGCGTCACGACCGTCGACGCGGCCGGCGGCACCGACTTTGACGGCGTGCTGTCTGCCACGAGTAACGGTACCGGCGACTGGGCTCCGGTAAAGGCGAAGCGCGACGAGGTGGGTGCGGACGTCGTGACCACGCTCATCGACACTGGCTCCGCCAGCGGCACCACAGGCCTCGGCTATTCGCTTTCGAGCACTCCGCTGTCGTCGTTCTCGGAATCGGCCTACAACGTCTGTGCCATCCGCGCCGTCGCGAACAGCCACACGATGACGCATGAGGTTGGCCACAATATCGGCGCCGGACACGCCACCGCCGTCAATTCAGCCGAGATCAGTCCAGGACCGCAGCTCTATGACTACTCGGCCGGATACTACTTCACCGGCACCGACGGTGTCGCCTACCACACGATCATGGCGTACAACTTCGACGGCTACGGCAATCACTATTCGCCTGCGCCGTTCTTCTCGTCGCCCGACTTCACCTATCAGGGCACGGCGGTCGGCGACGCCAAGCACGACAACGTGCGCACGATCCGGCAGACGTACTCCGCCGCCTCCCAGTGGCGCGCGCAGAAGGTGCCGATGTCCTACGACGTCTATTTCTCGCCGGAAGGGGGTGCGACCTTCACGGATTCCATCACCGTCACGCTCACGCCTGGCAAGGCAGGCTTGCCCATCCGCTACACGCTCGACGGATCTACACCCACCACATCCTCCACGCTCTACACCGGCCCCATCACCCTCACGCAGACGACGACCATCCGTGCCATCACCGTCACTGACGGCAACCCCGGCCCCGTCTTCGAGGCCACATACTCCGTCAGTGACCTCGGCAACGGACTCGACGCACCGCAACTTGCATGGGCGACGTCGCCGGACTATCCATGGACTTTTCAGACCGACAACACCTTTGACGGCGCAGATGCCGTGAAAAGCGCATTTTTTAATTCAGAAAATGACATAGGTCCGACATGGCTCAAGACTACAGTCGTCGGCCCCACGATTATGAGTTTCCGATACAAGAAGAAGTTTTATGCAAGCTCATTCACGGTGACGTGTGATTCTGCAGAGTTGTATTCTGATACGACGTCTGGAACTTCCACGGGTTGGTCTCTTGTGGAAATCGCTATTCCATCGGGCAGTCATGAGGTCAAGTTCTCGTTCCGTCAAGGCGATTATTATAAGTCAGATGGAAGCTATGTTTTTAACGGCATTTGGCTTGATACCGTCCAGTTCGATGCGCTTTCGCGTCCGCCGACGATTTCGCCCTCGACGACCGCGTATGAATCGACCGCGACAACTTTTCAAGGCAGTCAGACTATTACGCTGACGCCGCCCGCCGGCAGGCAGGGCATCCTCTACTACACCACCGATGGCTCTGATCCGACGGGAGAATCGCAGCTTGTCTACGAAGGCCCGATCACACTCACGAAATCGACGCGCGTTCGCGCCGTTTTCGTGGAGGGCGGCAAGGAGCCGAGCGCCGAGGTCGGAGGCCTCTACCTTGAACGCCATCCTGTTTCGCCCGGCGAATGGACCACGGACGTGGAGGGCGCGAAGACAGCCGCCGCGCAGAACGGCAGACTCATTGCAGTGTTGATGGCTGATCGTTTAGGGTGCGGATGGTCAAAAAGGTTCTATCCCAGTGCCGAAAGTCAGGAATTTCTCGCTTGGGCGAGGGCCAATGGTGTCTATCTCGTAACAGCTGACTCATCCTGCAACATAGACGCTGCGACGGCTGACCGTTGGTTCTGGCAGCTTCGTTCTAACTATGGTGAATCAGGAAGCATGGAAATGCCAACCATCTTCTTTGCCGTTCCCTCTGCACCCACGACGGCCAAAGGCAAGGGCTTCGCCCGCAACGATAGCTCTTCGCGTGTCGGCACAGAACTTTTCCTCGATACGCCAGAGTCGCTCATCGCCGGTTTTGCGTCCGTGCTCGGCGAAACAGTGCCGCAGGCGCCAATTTGTTCGCAGACGGAATCGCTCGTCGATTCCTTCCCGCTTACCGTGACGCTCGTGAATACGAATGGAAGCGGAACGATTTATTACACGCTCGACGGTTCTTTGCCGACGCCGTCCAGCGGAATACCCTACGGCAGCTCCATTTCCATCTCGAACTCTGCTACGACGCTTACCGCGATGGTGTGGCCCGCCAATGGACTTTCCAGCGGAGCGTATGTAGGCAGGTTCAAGACGGTAGGCGAAGTGCTTGGCACGAGTGGCGTGACATGGTCTCGTTCTGGCACGGGGGCGTGGCGCGAAGGCGACGCTGCCGGAACGCTCCGCACGGGAGGCCTGATGAATAACACATACGAGGCAACGCTCACGGCGAAAGTGTCCGGCAAGGGCAAGTTCGTGTTTTCGTATGAGTTCAATACCTGGACATGGGAAAACACCTTTGCATTCATGGTCGATGGCAGCCAGCGATTCAGTTATTCTTACAGTGGCACAACTTCGTTCTCGGGCACTGTCACGAACGAAGTGACCTCCGAAACGGGCGCCATATATACATGGAAGTACACCGTTGCCGATGCGGAGTACGACTATGGCGCAGGCCATGTGTCGCAAGCTGGTGTTTGGCTGCGCGATGTCAAGTGGATTCCGGATGGGCAGGAAGAGGCGGTCGTGGTGGAAGGCGTGTCGGTTCCTTATACGTGGCTTGACGGCTATTATAAAAGCCAAGGAGGTTCGGCGGCGGCATACGAGAATCTGGCCAATGCGGATTCCGATGGCGACGGTTTTGCCGCGTGGCAGGAATACCTGCTCGACACCGATCCCACGAATGCGGCCAGCCGTCTGCGCGCGACAATCCGCATGGAGGGCGCGACACCGGTTTTCGGCTACGAGCCTGAAAACGCCGGTATCGAGGCGATGGGCTTCCGCTACGTGCCGAAGGGCTGCAACGTCCTTGGCGACAATGCGGACTGGCAGCCGTTTGTTCCCGGCTTCCGCTTCTACAAGGTCGAGGTCGAGCCGATACGGTAGGCGGCGCGTTGTTGCGCGTCGGAATGGATTTTGGTATAATGCCGCCAACACCAAAAGGAAACAACCTATGAATCAGGCAGAAAAGGAACGCGCCGCGAAAGTCGGCAAGAAGCTGAACGTCAAGGCGTACATCAAGGCCGAAATCGAGGCTATACGCGCCCAGGTGGGCGACAAGAAAGTGCTGCTGGCGATGTCCGGCGGCGTGGACAGTTCCGTGTGCGCGGTGCTGCTGCACAAGGCGATCGGCAAGAACCTCATGTGCGTGTTCGTCGATCATGGCTGCATGCGCCTCAACGAGGCAAAGGAAGTCAAGAAGGTGTTCAAAGGCAAGTTCGGAATCAATCTGGTCCAGATCGACGCCGAAAAGCGTTTCCTCGACAAGGCGAAGGGCATTGTCGATCCCGAACTGAAGCGCAAGTGCATCGGCGGCGAGTTCATCCGCGTGTTCGAGGAGGAGGCCAAGAAGCTCGGACGCATCGAGTTCCTGGGCCAGGGCACGATCTATCCCGACATCATCGAATCCGGTGTGGGCGGCCACAAGGCGGTGAAGGCGCACCACAACGTCGGCGGTCTGCCGAAGGACATCGGTTTCGAAGGTCTCGTCGAGCCTGTCAAGTACCTCTACAAGGACGAAGTGCGCAAGGTCGGCAAGGCGCTCGGAATCCCCGACTTCATGGTGCAGCGCCAGCCGTTCCCAGGTCCGGGCCTCGCGGTGCGCTGCCTCGGCGAGCTGACCAAGGAGAAGCTCGACATTCTCCGCCAGGCGGACTTCATCTTCCGCGACGAAATGGCCAAGGCGAAGCTCGACCGCAAGGCCCAGCAGTTCTTCGCGGTAATGACGAACGTGAAGAGCGTCGGCGTGAAGAACGGCGCGCGCACGTTCGGCTACGTGATAGCCATCCGCGCCGTTTCCACGAGCCAGTTCGTCAAGGCCGGCATCGTGCCGCTGCCGTTCGCGTTCGTCACGAAGGTGGCGGAGAAGATCGCGACGAAGGTGAAGGGCGTCAACCGCGTCGTGTGGGACGTTACGCCGAAGCCTCCCGCGACCATCGAATGGGAGTGACGCGCCGCGCAGGCCAATGACGCCGAACGACATAATGCGCGACGTGCGTCTGGCGCGTCTGCGGGAGCTTGAAAAGGAAACGGCCGCACTGAAGGCGGAATTAGCGCGCGAACGCGCGGCGAGGGAAAGCCTCGCCAGCCACTTCTCCCTCGCGCTCGCCGCCGCCCGCGACGCCGAGCGGATGCCGTCCGGCGCGCGGCTTGAGATCGTGGACGGCTGGAACGTCGTGATCGGCACGCGCAGACTGTCCGCCCAAGCCCGCCGCGCCAGGCGCAGCCGCCTTGTCGCCGCGATGCGGGAGCGCGTGGAGGCCGATTCGGGCCTTTACGCATGGATCGTGTTCGACGGTCCGGCGACGGACGCGGTCTCGGAGGCTGACGGACGCCTTCGGGTGGGCTACACCGGAGGCGAAGGGGCGAACCGCGCCGACCGCATGGTGTGCGACTACCTGCGCATGATGAAAGTCGTCGGTCTGCACTTTCCCGTCACGGTGGTGACCGACGACGTTGATTTCACCAAAAAGGCGGCGGCGCTCGGCGCAGCCGTCAAGGGAACGGATGCATTGAATGCCAAAACCGCAGCCAACTGAAACACGTAAACTGACCTACGCCGAGACCGCCTTGCTCGACCTCCTGCCCACGCTCGCCGTCCCGGACGGCGGGCGCGTGCTCGTCGCCGGCAACAGAAGCGGCTGGCTACCGCTCGAGGCGGAGAAGAGGTGGCCGAAGCGCGTCGCCGCGCACGTGTTCGACTTCCACCACGCGCGCGCCGTCCGCGACCGCCTTTCCGATGCATGGATAAACCCCAACTCCATCGTGCATTGCACTCCGTACGTCCCGGAGGGGCCGTACGCGCTCGCGCTTTTCATGACAACGCCTCAGTCGATGAGCGCGGAACTCGTCCTCGACCATCTGGAGGACATCCGCGCGAACCTCGCCGAGGGCGGGACGCTCGTCGCCGCGTTCGAGGGCGATGCCGACGACGCGCTGCACGCGCTGCGCCTCGTCTGGCCGAACGTGCGCGTCCTCTCTCGCGCAAAGCACGTCGCGGTGTTCCGCATGACGAAGCACGGCGGCGCGGAAAGCCGCCGCAACTTCGCGTCGGACTGGGAGGCAAGCGTGCCTGGCGGCGAGAAGATGACGTTCACGAGCCTGCCGGGGTGTTTCTGCCACAGGCGTCCGGACGCTGGAGGCCTCGCTCTCGCCGAGGTCGCCGCGCGCGAAGCGACGGCGGACGACCGCCTGCTCGACATCGGCTGCGGCTGCGGCCTCGTCGGACTGCTGGTCGCGAAGAAGGCCGGAATTTCCGACGTGACTATGGTGGACTCGCACGCCCGCGCCATCGCCGCAGCGAAAATAAACGCCGGACGCGCCGGCATCGACGCAAGGTTCGTTCTTTCCGACGACGGCCTGCCGCGCGGCGAGGACGAGACGGGGCGGTACAGTCTGGTGGTGGGCAATCCACCTTATTACAGTGATTACCGCATAGCGGAGGTGTTTATGGAGACGGCATATCGCGCACTACGCCCGGGAGGGCGCTGCATGATGGTGGTGAAGACGGCAACCGGGCTGCTCGCGCTGCAGGAGAAGTATTTCCGTTCGGTAGAGACGATAAAGAGGCGCGGCTACAGCGTGTTGCGTTCCGTCCGCACCGTCCTTGCCTCGCTTGTCGCGTTCGCCGCCGCCGCGTGCTGCCAGAGCGGCGAGATGGAATCGTCGCGTTCTGTCGACGCGCCTGACGCGCTCAAGGTTTTAATGATTGGCAACAGCTTCTCGATATGCAACCTGCGGCAGATGCCGAAGATCGCCGCCGCGATGGGAAAGAAGCTCGACATAGCCTCGCTCTACATCGGCGGATGTTCGCTTGAGCGCCATTGGAGCAACACCACAAACTCCGTCCTGCGGCCCTACCGGTTCGACCGCGTCGTGGACGGGCGCAAGATGGTTGCGAAGGGCAAGGCCAACGTCGCGGACGCGCTCGTCCTCGACAAGTGGGATGTCGTCACCGTGCAGCAGGCGAGCCACTTCAGCTGGAGTCCCGAAACCTACGAGCCGTTCGGCGGGCGGCTCGTCGCGAAGATACGCGAACTTGCGCCGCAGGCAAAGATTTTCGTGCAGGAGACGTGGAGCTATCCGCCGTGGGACGCGCGGCTGAAGAAATTCGGTTTCGGGCCGGAGGAGATGTATTCTCGCCTCCATTCCGCATACGCCGGTTTCGCGGCGCGGCACGGACTCGGGACGATTCCCGTCGGCTCGGCGGCCGAGGCGCTGTCCAACCGCAACTCGCTTTTCAAGAAGCCGGACTTTCACTTCAACCGCGACGGAGAATATCTGCAGGGGCTGGTTTTCATGGCGACGCTTTTTCGCGTGGACGTGAGGGCATGTCCTTACCGTCCTGCGTGGATGGACGCTGCGCGCGCGGACGAGATGAAGGCGGCGGCGATGGCGCAGACGACGTCGGCGTCTGGATTCACGCACGAGATGCCAAAGGCGACGGGCGAGAAACCGCTCGACACTTCGTACAGCGAGTTGGCGGAAGTGTTCGGCAATCCGTTCGGAAGGGTGCAGACCGGATGCTACTGGTATTGGATGGCGGGGAACGTGTCGCGCGACGGCGTGCGCAGGGATCTTGAGGCGATGAAACGCGCCGGCATCGAGCGTCCGTACATCGGCGACATCGGCGGCGGCGGCAATTCGCCGGGCCCGGTGAAGACGCTGTCGGACGAGTGGAACGAGATGCTGCAGACGGCGTTCGAGACGGCGACGAAGCTTGGCATGGAAATAGGATTGTTCAATTCGCCGGGCTGGAGCCAGTCCGGCGGGCCGTGGGTGAAGCCGGAACAGGCGATGCGCCGTTTCGTGGCGAGCAGCGTCGTGGTGGACGGGCCAAAGAACGGCGTGGTTCTTCCGGCGCCGCGTTTCGAGTGTGCGCCCGCGGGGGACATGCGCGACGTCTGCGTGCTGGCCTATCCGGTGCCCGAGGGCGTTTCGGAGCGGCTGGAGCGGCGGGGAAGCAAAGAGGCGCCGCTCGTCGTGGAAGGCGGCAGGCCGCTCGTCGTGGAACTCGATTCGGCAAAACCGTTCGCGGCGCAGGCTGTGGAAATCGGCTTCAGGGGCGGGAAGGCGTCGGGCAGAGTGATCGTCGAGGTGCAAAACGGCGGCGCGTGGCGCCGTCTGTGCGATACGCCGTTCAGTCGCGTCAACCACGGCAATGGAGTTGGCTTCGCGCCCCACGCGCCGATACTGGCCTCGTTCGCGCCGGCGAAGGCCGGGAAGTTCCGCGTCACGGTCGCGCCGAATTCGCGGGACAGGGCGGAGTTCGCGTCCGTGGCGGTCTGCGCGGCGCCGCTCGTGGAGCGGGCGTTCGAGAAATCGCTTGGCAAGATGCACGAGACGCCGCTGCCGATGTGGCATGAATACCAGTGGCCGCAGGAGGCCGAGTGCGCCGCCGGAACCGCGCTCGACCCGTCTAAGGCCGTCGTGCTTTCCGGCAAGCTCCGTCCCGGCGGGACGCTGGATTGGGAGATGCCGGCGGGCAAGTGGATTCTATACCGCGTGGCCGCCGCGCCCACAGGCACGAAGAACGGTCCGGCGAACCCGGAAGCTACGGGCTACGAGGTGGACAAGATGAGCGGCAACCTCATCGCCTCGCACTTCGACGCGTATCTGGGCAAGATTCTCGACCGCACGCCGGCTGCGAACAGGAAGTCCATCCGCCACGCCGTGCTTGACAGCTACGAGCAAGGCGGGCAGAATTTCACGGACGGACTTGCCGGGAAGTTCAAGGCATCGTTCGGCTATGATCCGACGCCGTATCTGCCGTCGCTTTCGGGAATGGCCGTCGGCAGCCGCGCCGACACGGACCGCTTCCTCTGGGATTTGCGCAGGTTCGTCGCCGACGAAGTGGCGTATTCGTATGTGGCAGGCTTGCGCCGCGCCAGCAACGCTCGCGGTCTGGAGACGTGGCTCGAATGCTACGGGCATTGGGGATTTCCGGGCGAGTTTCTCCAGTACGGTGGACAGTCCGACGAAATCGGGGGCGAGTTCTGGTGCGAGGGATCGCTCGGCGACATCGAGAACAGGGCGGCCTCCAGCTGCGCCCACATCTACGGCAAGCGGCTCGTCTGGGCCGAATCGAACACGAGCGGCGGCAGGTGGTTCGAGCGCGGACCGATGGATCTCAAGCAGCGCACCGACCGTTTCTTCGCCGAGGGCATCAACTCCGCCATACTCCACGTCTACATCCAGCAGGCCGACGAACGCGCGCCCGGACGGATCGCGTGGTTCGGCAACGAGTTCAACAGGCACAACACCTGGTTCGAGCACTTCGATCTCTTCACGGGCTATATCAAGCGATGCGGATGGATGCTCCGTCAGGGACTCAACGTCGCCGACGTTGCATACTTCATCGGCGAGGACGCGCCGAAGATGACGGGAGTTGCGGATCCCGCGCTGCCGCGCGGACGCCAGTTCGATTACATAAACGCGGAGGTGCTTGTAGAGACCGCGTCGGTGGACGCGCGTGGACGCGTCGTTCTTCCGCACGGCACGGCATACGAAGTGCTCGTGCTGCCTAAGCTGGAGACGATGCGCCCGAAGATGGCGGAGTGCGTCGAGCGGCTCGTGAACGCGGGCGCGTTCGTGCTCGGCCCCAAGCCGCTCCGCTCTCCGTCCCTTGCCGGACAGCCGCAAAGCGACAGTCGCGTGAGGGAAATCGCAAACAAGGTCTGGGGCGAGGTGGACGGCAAGTCCGTGAAGTGCGCCAAGCGTGGAAAGGGCACTGTCGCATGGGGAATTTCGCTGGACGAGGCGCTTGCGATGCGCGGAAGCGCAGCGGACGTGGCGCATGCCCCGGAGTTGAAACTTGCATACGCCCACCGCACGATGCCGGAGGTCGAAATATATTTCATCTCCAACCAGCAAGGGACGGCAATCCCATCCGCTGAGGTGTCCTTCCGCGTCGCAGGGCGCGTTCCGGAATTGTGGAACGCCGCGACGGGCGAACGCCGCGCGGCGGAGAAATGGAACGAGAAGGGCGGTCGTACCGCGGTGAATCTGGCGTTCGCCAAACATGAAAGCATGTTCGTCGTGTTCCCGAAGAAGGGTACGTGCGGCAGGGAGGACAATCCAGCCTCCGCCATGGAAATCGTCGGCCCGTGGATTGCAGAGTTCCAGAACGACTCCCTTCACCGCGGCCCGGCAGCGCCGGTGGTGTTCGAGCGGCTGGACGATCTCTCAAAGTCCAGCGATCCTGCGGTAAAATTCTATTCGGGACGTGTGAACTACCATGCGAAGTTCCGCTGCGCGAAGGCTGGAGGCCGCGTCACGCTGGACTTGGGCGACGTCGCCGTCACCGCGAAGGTCAAAGTCAATGGGGTTGATGCGGGGGGCGTGTGCTTTGCGCCGTACCGGCTCGATGTGACTAAGTTCGCCAAGGAGGGCGAGAACGACATTGAGGTGGAGGTCTGCAACACCTGGGTGAACCGCCTTGTGGGTGATTCCGGCAAACCGGACCGCCCGACGTGGACGAGCATTCGGTGTTGCGACGCGCGGCATCCGCTTGCGAAGTCCGGACTTCTCGGGCCGGTGCGCATCGTCGTGGAGTGATTTGCAGGAAGGCAGATATGGCAATAAACGAAAATGCAACAGTGGCTTCGCACGACGACGCGGGGCCGGGATACCGGTTCCTCGTTCTGGACGCGACGCGGCTAGCGTCCGCGCTTGTGCCCGGACAGTTCGTACACGTCCGCGTGCCAGGGCTGGAGCCGACCGCGCTCCGGCGTCCGTTCAGCGTGTTCGACGCTGACGACGGCAAGGTGACGCTCCTTTACAAGGTCGTCGGACGCGGCACCGCCGCGCTCGCAACCGCCCGCGCGGGCGACGAGGTGGAGGTGCTGGGTCCGCTCGGGCACGGCTTCCCCTCGGCGTCGAAGGGCGTGCCGCTCCTCGTGGGCGGCGGGTACGGCGTGGCGCCGCTGCACTTCCTCGCGAAACGCCTGAAAGATTCGCGCACGATCCTTTTCGTGGGCGGGCGCACGAAGGACGACCTTCTCGCGCTCGACCGCTTCGAGGCTCTTGGCGTGGACGTGCGCATCGCCACGAATGACGGCAGCGCCGGCGAGAAGGGCTTTGTGACGGGGCCGCTCGACGCCGCTCTTGACGAGTTGCGCGGACGCGGCGAGCCGTTCGAGCTGTTCACTTGCGGGCCGGACGGGCTCCTGAAAGCCGTCGCCGACCGCGCCGTGGCGGCGGGGATGCCCGGCTGGATTTCAATGGACCGGCACATGGTCTGCGGCGTAGGCGCGTGCTACGCCTGTATCCAGAAGACGGTGCACGGCAACTCGCGCTGCTGCGTAGAAGGGCCGGTGTTCAAGGCGGAGGATCTCGTATGGTGAACATGGAAGTGAATCTCGGCGGGCTGAAGATGCACACGCCTGTCGCCACGGCGAGCGGGACGTTCGGCTACGGCTTCGAGTACGTGGGGGCGGTGGACTATTCCAAGCTCGGTGCGGTTACTGCGAAGGGAATACGCCTCGAACCATGGCCCGGCAACCCGATGCCGCGCCATGTGGAAGTGCCGGGAGGACTTGTCAATGCCATCGGGCTGCAGGGGACGGGAGTGGAGCATTTCCTCAAATACACCGTGCCGTGGTACAGAAAGCAGGTGGCTGATGTTCCCATGATCGCCAACATCTGGGGCGGCACGGTCGAGGAATACGCGGAGGTCGCCGCCCGGATGGGCGACACGGTGGACGCAATCGAGATGAACGTGAGCTGCCCGAACGTCAAGGCCGGCGGGCATACATTCGGACAGGACCCGAAGGTGCTGCACGAAGTCGTATCGGCCGTGCGCAAGGCAACGACGCTGCCGCTTCTCGTGAAACTTGCGCCGAACGTGCCCTCTGTCGTCCCATACGTCAAGGCGTGCGAGGATGCGGGGGCGGACGCGCTTTCGCTCATCAACACGATTCCCGCCATGGTGATCGACATTGAAACCCGCCGTCCCGTGCTTGCGAACCGCACCGGCGGATTGTCGGGGAGATGCGTCCATCCCGCAGCGGTGAAGCTTGTGTACGACGCGCACAACGCCACAAAGCTTCCGCTTCTTGCGATGGGCGGCATCTACGATGCGAAGGACGCGATCGAGTTCTTCCTTGCGGGCGCGACGGCGGTGGCGGTGGGAACCGCCACGTTCACCGATCCCGGCGTGGTGGCGAAAGTCTGCGACGGCATCGCGGAATACTGCGAACGGCACGGCTTCCTATCCGTTTCGCAACTGACGGGCGCATTGGTATAACACTACATTTCCGCTTCGGCGCATATCCTTACGCGCAGAAGCGGTAGGGCGCTATGACCTCATTGCGCCGACGTCGTCGATAAACCATTGCGACCGACTTGCCATACGTAATCACGTTGCTGTGTTATACCATAAATCACTGTACTTCGCGGGAAAGCCGCGAAGACTTTTCTCTTTCAGTTGCAATAGGCCGAGAAATCGCGGATGAGCGGCGTCGCGGCGGATGACGTGACGGAAAGCCGCAGACGTTCCGCCGCAATCTTGTCGAAGCGGACGATATGTTTGTGCCCGACGCAGGAGCCAGCGTAAATCTTCTTCCACTGCCCGCCGGACAAAGCCTCTATCTCGAACTTCCGGATTCGCTCTCCTCGCTCGATGCGCTCCATCAGCACGACCTGGTTGACAGGTCCGCCGTCTTTGGGGATTTCGAGGTCGATGCGCTCGCCAGTCCCCTCCGTCTTCGCGAGCCTGTTCGCGTAGCGTGCCTTGATGCGCCGTCCGAACTCTGCGTAGATCTTCATCTCCTCGTCGGCGACCAGCCCGTCCTGCCTCGGCGCGGCGTTGAGGATGAGGTTGCAGTTGCGCCCCACGGAGCGGTCGTACATGTTCATGAGCTGGTCCATCGTCCAGTACGGCCTTTCGGGATGGTCCGTACAAAGCCACTTGCCGCGGCCGAGCGGCACGTCGCATTCGCCCGGCATCCACTTCTTCCCCTCCGGCGTGCCGGCGAACTTCTCGCCCTTGGCCTCCTTGACGCCGTCGGACTGCGTGACGTCACGTCCCGTCGCCCAGCACGGATAGGGTGCGACGCCGCGCTCGTTGCCGACCCAGCGTATGATGTTCTTCGCCTGCTTCGGGCCCTGGAAGAGAATCGCGTTTGGCTGGAGGCGTTCGATGATCTCGAGCGCACGGGGCCCGCCTTCCTCCGGCGGCAGGACGCCGCCGTCGAACCAGATCTCGAAAAGCTCCCCGTAATTCGTGAGAAGTTCGTTCAGCACCGCCTCGCAGCTTGCGGAGTATTTCCTCTGCGCCTCTTCGCCGTAGCCGTAGTAGCCCTTCGACGAAACACGTCCGTTGCTCCTGCGCACGCCGAGGAACCAGTTGTAGTGCATCGCAACGTAGAGACCGGGGAGCATTCCGTATTTTCGCGCGCTCGTCACGAAGTCTCGCACGAGGTCGCCCTTGCCGCCGCGCCATGTGGCCTGCTTGACGCCATACGGGTAGATGTCGCTCTGCCACTGCATGAATCCCGCACCGTGCTTCGCGGTCAGGACTACGTACTTCGCGCCGTACGCCTTCGCGGCCTCCATCCACTGGTCGGTGTCGAGCTTCTCCGGGTTGTAGCACTTTGGGCTCGGGGCGTGTCCGCTGCCG
>JAFPNP010000140.1 GCA_017411125.1 Kiritimatiellia bacterium | reverse complement strand
GGAGAAGATGAAGGTGAATTTGAAGTAGCAATAGATAAACTTCAATCACAAGTAAGAAAATTAAGAAAAGAGATAAGAAATAAAGAAGCGGAATGGCTTTCTCAACTGGACTTCGGCACAGTCCGCGCCGACAATACAGCGTCCCTGCCGCCGTGGATCAATAGCCAGCAAATGGTTCACCGATCGGCTGGACAAAGGACATTGCCCCGACTTGACGGACGTCGAACGGCGCACTCTCGCGTGTTGGGTCGATCTCTCGGTGCCGTTCTGCGGCGACTACGAAGAAAACGCGACATGGAGCGAACAGGAACGCGCCCGCTGGAAACGCGCCGTGGAAAAATCGCGCCGCATGGCAGCAACTTACAAATGATACAAGAAGACAAGTCTCGAAAACGATGGAAAATCGGCCTCGCCGTCTCCGGCGGAGCCGACTCCACGGCGTTGCTCGTCGCGCTGGCAGGCCTGCGCGACGAACTCGGATTCGACGCCGCCGTACTGCACGTGGACCACGGCCTCCGCCCCGACTCCCGCGACGACGCCCGTTTCGTGGAATCGCTCGCCGCCCGCTTCGGGATGGCGTGCCGGACGTTGCACGCCCGCATACGGCGGCGTCCGTGCGAATCGATCGAAATGGCGGCAAGGCGCACGCGCCTCGCGTTCTTCGCCCGCATGACGCGGGAACTGCGGCTCGACGCAATTGCGACGGGGCATCACGCCGACGACGTGGCGGAGACGTTCATAATGCGCCTCGCGCGGGGCGCGGGGCCGGACGGCCTTGCAGGCCTCAAGCCCGTATCACGCGTTGACGGCATCACGTTCATACGCCCCCTTCTCGACATGCGCGACTCCGACCTGCGCGACTACCTGCGCCGGCGCGGGATTTCCTGGAGAGAGGATTCCACTAACGCGGACACTTCAATCCTGCGCAACAAAGTGCGCCATATCGTCCTCCCCTTCCTGCGCGAACATCTCGACCCGCGCATCACAGAACATCTCTGCAAAAGCGCGGCGATACTGCGCGGAGACCTGACACGCCCAGACGCGTCGGCAACAACACGCCCTGCCATGCGGCGCGTCGGGAACAACACGCCCTACCGTCTGTCCGTCGAACCTTGCACTGGCTACGTACCGCAAACGGAATCCATCGGAACACTTCCCGCCGCGTGCGAAATGAGCCGCGCCGCGCTTGCCGGCCGCACGCTCGAAGTGCGAACGTGGCGCCCCGGCGACAGAATCGCCCCGACGGGTCTTCACGGTCACAGCCGAAAACTCCAAGACGTGTTCGTGACGGCAAAAGTTCCGGCGGACGCACGCGCCTCGCTTCCGCTCGTCTGCGACGCGGCCACGGGAGAAGTGCTTTGGGTGCCGGGGTATCGCATTGCGGAATCCGTGGCAGTAGAATCGCGTGATGCGCCAAGCTGGCGTTTCACGCTTGCGAACGGAAACGGAAGGCGGCGCCGGCCATGCCCGTGAAACGCACGGTGGCCTGTCTTCTGCTCGCTGTGCTCGCAACGGCGGGCGCACTTCTGCTGACACGCAGCGGCACGGATGAAAAGCCGTTCAGGGTCGAATGGCCCGTAATGGGCACGGTCGCCGGGATTTCATTTCGCGGAGAGGATGCCGCCGCGCGCGATGCCGCGCGTGAAACGGTGCAGCATACGTACGCGGATTTGAACACCCTGCTTTCCGCATGGAATCCCGCATCGGAACTCTGCCGAATCGCGCACGGCGGCGGCACGAACCTGTGCGAACTCGCCTCGCCATCCGTACGCCCGTGCTACCGGGCCGCACTCGACCTCGCCGACGCGTCGTGCAATGCGTTCAACCCGTGGCTTGGCGCAAGGATGCGCGAACTGGGCTTCAGCCAAGGAAAAGCGTTCTGCGACTTCGATCTCGGCGCGATAGCAAAAGGCTTCGCGGTTGATGCCGCCTGCCGCGCACTGCCGCAAGGGATACGATGCGAGGGACTTCTGCTCGACCTCGGCGGCAACCTCCGAGCCGTGCGCGGATCGTGGCGCACGGGAGTGCGCAACCCCTTCGGCGGCGGAATCGCCGCCACGCTCACGCTGGCGGAAGGAGAATCGGCCGCGACGAGCGGAAACTACGAGCGTTTCGTGGAACGCGACGGCGTCAGGCTCTCGCACATTCTGGACGGACGTACCGGCAAGCCGGTTTCAGGAATCGCGGGCGTCACCGTGGTCACGCCCGCCGAATACGGCGCAACGCTTGCGGACGGGCTTTCCACGACCCTGTTCGTGCTGGGGCCTTCTGACGGAACGCGCTTTCTCCGCGAACACGCGGCTGCCTACGGAGCGGCGCAAGCGCTATGGATTCCAGACACGCCGGACAATCCGTCGATCGTCGCCACAAAAGAAATGGCCGCGCGCATCTCGCACGCGGCCTTCAGGATGGAAACCATCCGCTAGCTTCGGATTTCAGGCGGCGGATCCAGCACCTCCACCTTCGCGAGACTCTTCAACTCCGCCGGGCTCAGCGAAGCAAGCGCGTCGACAAACGCCGGAAGGAACGTGCCCGGCCCGTCCGACGCCTTCAGCGCCTTGTCGCCGGCGGCAGCCATCACGATCGTCGCGGCAAGCGCGGATTCCCACCTCGCCTTCGTCCCGAGCGTGCCCAGAAACGCGGCGCACAGCGCACCGTGGATGCAGCCCGCCCCGGCGAAACGCGGCCATGCGCCGCGGCGGACGCAGACCGCCGGAGTTCCCTCCGCAGCCACGAAATCGGCATCGCCAGAAACCACCACGACCGCGCGCGTTACGCAGGCAAGACGCTGCGCCACCGGCACGGCGTCCTTCGCCGGCACGAGCGACTCGCTGCCGCGTCCGCCCGCCGGCGCGCCGGCGAGGAACGTCACCTCGGATCCGTTGCCGCGAATGACCGCAGGGAAGCGGCGCATGAGCTCCTTCGTCGTGAACGTGCGCAGCGGCAGCGATCCGACGCCTGAGGGCACGAGCACCCACGGCCTCGCCGAATTGTTTGCGTGCGACACCGCCGCGCGCATCGCGTCCGTCTGCGTTTTCGTCACCGTGCCCATGTTCACAAGCAACGCGTCGGCGACGTGCGCAAGCTCGGTGGCCTCGCCCATGTCCTCGACCACCATCGGGGACGCGCCCACTGCGAAAAGCGAATTGGCCGCGCACGCCGAGCCTACGTGCCCGGCAATGCATTCCACCAACGGGTTCTTCTGGCGGAGCGAAGCAAGCGCGTCCGCCGCAATACCGACCACGGCGGCAGCATTCACGCCCGTACGCACTTCCGGCGGACGCTTCTTGCGGATAATCAACTCGTCCGGCGAGAACTCGTCGTCCTGTTCCATTTCTTCATCATCAATCATGTAATACCTCTATCTTGTGGACGGCAATATAATACGAAAATTTAAGACAGGTGTAAACATGAATTTTCCGTTCCGCCATCCTGCACGCCACGACCTTGCACGTGCGCCTAAAAGCTCTAGCCGCAGGACTTTGGAACGCAAAATAAAAAATCAAAATTACC
Organism: Kiritimatiellia bacterium; assembly: GCA_017411125.1. Taxonomy (GTDB): domain Bacteria; phylum Verrucomicrobiota; class Kiritimatiellia; order RFP12; family UBA1067; genus RUG572. The sequence goes on along the minus strand of JAFPNP010000140.1, from coordinate 10,452 downwards.
TCTTGCAACGGTTCGGTGGATATGGTATACTAGTCGCGTTTTCACCTCTATGGGCTCATCGTTCATCGGTTAGGACCTCGGACTGTCGATCCGAAGAGGGGAGTTCGATTCTCCCTGAGCCCGCCATTTAGAGAAGCGCAAGGCCGCCGTCAGTGGCGGAACAGTATGTAGAACATACGCCATGAGTTATCAGTTGATGGACTTGAAGAGCGCCGCGGCGCATCTGCATATCAAAGAAAACGACCTTCGCCATTTCGCCCAGCGCGAGGAAGTGCCCAGCGTCAAGCGCGGGGACGCATATTTCTTCGAGCACCGTCTGCTGGACGAATGGGCGCAGCGCAGACTGATGACAATATCCGACAAGCAGCTCACCGGCGAACACCGCCTCGCAATGGCCGAACGGCGCCATGCGGACGGGCACGACCTGCACGTTGCCGACCTGCTCTCACCCTCCGTTATCGCCCCCTCGCTCACATCCAAGACCCGCGCCGGCGTACTGCGCGACATGACCGACTTCGCCGACTCTACCGGGCTTCTGTACGATCCCGAAACGCTATTCGCCGAACTGCAGGCGCGAGAAGAAGTCGCATCTACGGCGGCGGGCGGCGGAGCCGCGTTCCTGCATCCGCGCTACCACGACCCGTATCTGTTCCAGGAAACCTTCCTTGCGCTCGGACGCACCGTGCGCCCGGTGTTCTTCGGCGCACAGGACGGCACTGGCACCGACATATTCTTCCTGATCTGCTGCACCGACCACGCGCTGCACCTGCACATTCTGGCAAGGCTATGCCTGCTGGCGCACGGCACGGCGCTGCTGCAGGAACTGCGCGAAGCGCCGGACGCCGAAGCAATGCACGAAGCGGTCAGAAAGGCAGAGGACGAATTCATCTGCCACCAGCGTCCCTGACCGGACAGCTCACACGCCGCGGTATCTGATATCTCGTATCGCGTCCGCGACGTTCGAGAAAAGCGCGGGGAGCTTCTCGCAGGATATTGTAGAAAAGGCGATGCGTATCAATCCGGAAAGAACTATCGTTCCGGTGGAGTACTTCTCGATCAGCAGCCTCCGCACGGCCTCGGGATCTGCCCTCTTCGGCTTCACGCACATGAAATAGCCGCTGTTGAACGGCATCGGCTCGAACAGTTCGCGCCATTCGCGGTGCGACGCCAGAAGACGGCGGATGATGCCGTAGCGCTTCTTCAGGACGGCGTACTTCTCGCGCTTCTGCCTCGAATAGTCGAGGCTGTTGTATGCATTCAACGCCATGTGCTGCCCTATGGACGAAGCGTTCGATATTCCGCTGCGCACGTCGCCGGCCGCCTTGGCCGCCATCGCCGCAAGCTGCTCGTCCGAAGCGCCCTTCCACGCGAACGTGATGAACCCGACGCGAAGCCCCCAGACATAGTCCTCCTTCGTGGTGCCGTCCAGCTTGACGGCGAGAACGTTCTCATGCAGGTCGGCAAACTCCGAGAAGAGCGACTCGGCGTGTACGCCCTTCTCGTAGACAAGTCCGAAATAGGCGTCGTCGAGCACTACTACGATTTTCTTGCCCTTCGCGGCGACGGACTTCACGGCGGCGACAATCTTCCGGGCGTCGTCGAAGGTGGCGGTATATCCGGTCGGATTGTTCGGAAAGTTGAGCACGAGAATCTTCTTGCCGCCGGGCGCGGAGAGAGCCCGCTTCATGGCCGCCGCGTCGAACGCGCCGGCGCGGAATGTGTTGAACGTGCATAGCTTCGCGCCGCAGACCTCCTCGAAGATAAGCGAATAATTGTCCCAGTACAGATCGGGCGCAACGACCTCGTCTCCCGGCGCGGCGAACAATTCGCCCGCTATGCGCAGACCGTGCGTGAGGGCGTTGGTGACGACCGGCATGGAGAACCGCTTGCCGCGCAGGGACGGGTTCTTCTTCACCTGCATCTTCTTCCACGTCTCGCGGAGCGGCATTAGACCGAAACTGCCGGCGTAGAGGAACGACTTGCGCCCCAGCCCGGTCTGCCCGGCGAAACAATCCATCACGAGCGGCGATCCGTCCTCTTCGAACGCCATGCCGATCGTCGCGTTTATGCCGCACGACTTCGCCTCGGCGCCCTGCCCGAGAATGCCCCCATAGGGAAAATACATGCGTCGGCCGGCCGGGGAGAGCATCTCCGCCACCGGACCGAGAGCCGCGTTCAACTTTTCTGCCAATGCGTTCATGGGCGTATATTATACCAAACTTTCCCGAAGGTTGTCGCGCAAATATTACATCCACCAAGATAATCGAAAATACGGCAAATACCCGCTTGCAAACGCCCGGAAAAACAGGTATAATATCTCTCGCTTTTTAGAAAGGTCAGATTATGAAAGAAGGCATCCATCCCAAATACGGCGACGCCACGATCACGTGCGCGTGCGGCAACGTCATCCACACCCGCTCCACGAAGCCGGAAATGCAGGTGAACACCTGCTCCGCGTGCCATCCCTACTTCACCGGACAGAAGACGATGGTCGATACAGAAGGCCGCGTGGACATGTTCAAGAAGCGCTACGCCAAATTCGCAAAGTAACCTTTTTTGCGGACATGGCTGCGAATGGATGCGCCCGCGCTCGAAGCGGCGGCGCATCCGTTTGTTTTTTCCGGCATCGTCCCATGGCATCGGTAAAAACGAAAGTGAATCTGTCGTGCCTGCCGGGCGACCTGCGCGCGGCGGCGCTCGACGTGGCGCAACGCACGAGGTCGGCTGGCGGACGCGCCCTGCTCGTCGGCGGGTCCGTGCGCGACCTCCTATGCGGCCGCCGCGTAAAAGACGTGGACGTTGAAGTGTTCGGCGTCGCGGCGAACGATCTGAGACGCATCCTCGGCGAAGCATACGCGCTCGACCTCGTGGGACTTTCCTTCGGCGTCCTCAAAATCCAGCATCTCGACATCGACATCTCCCTTCCCCGCCGCGAATCCAAGCGCGGCCTCGGCCACAAAGGGTTCGACATCGACTCCGACCCTTTCCTCTCCATTCCCGAAGCGGCAAGCCGCCGCGACTTCACCGTAAACGCCATATACTACGATCCGCTCACGGACGAACTGATCGACCCGCACGGCGGCGCGAAAGACCTGGAGCGCGGCGTGCTGCGGCACGTTTCGGACAAGTTCGGCGAAGATCCACTCCGCGTGCTGCGCGGCATGCAGTTCGTCGCACGTTTCGGACTCGTCCCCGCGCCCGAAACGGTGGCGGTCTGCCGCGCCGTCGCCCCGGAAGGTCTTCCACCTGAACGGCTTTTCGAAGAATGGGCGAAACTGCTCGTCAAGGGCGTGCAGATCCGCGACGGCCTCGAATTCCTGCGCAGCACGGGCTGGGTTTCATACTACCCCGAACTTGCCCGGCTTATAGGATGCGAACAGGATCCCGCATGGCATCCGGAGGGCGACGTATGGTCGCACACCTGCCACTCGCTCGACGCCTTCGCTCGGCGTCGCGTCGGCGACAGGACGGAAGACCTGATCGTCGGACTCGCCGTCTTGTGCCACGACTTTGGAAAGCCCGCGACCACCACCCGCGACCCGGACGGGCACATACGCTCGCGTGGGCACGACACCGCAGGCGTCGCCCCCGCTCTTTCCTTTCTCCGCCGCCTCACGAACGAAGACCGCATCCTGCGGGAAGTTCCGCCGCTCGTCGAACAACACATGCAGCCCTTCTCCCTCTGGCGGGCGCACGCCGGCGACGCGGCGGTGCGACGCCTTTCGCTGAAGGTCGGGCGGCTAGACCGGCTTCTGCGCGTCGCGCACGCCGACGACGAAGGCCGCCCCGGCGCATTGCCCGGCGGCACGTCGGGCGGGAAAGACCTTGAATGGCTCGCGGCGGCGGCGGAACGCCTGCGCGTCGCGGCGTCCGCTCCGAAACCGATTCTCATGGGACGCGACCTGATCGCGCTCGGATACCGCCCTTCGCCGCAGTTCGGCAAGTGGATCGCCGCGTGCTTCGAGGCGCAGCTGGACGGCGCTTTCTCCGACCGGGACGGCGCGTTGGCCTACTTCAAGACGATCGTACGCTGAAGTTCAATCGCGGTTGCCGAGGAAAAGACGGTACGCCGGATTGCCGGTCACGTCCCTCCAGACGTAGCCGAGGCGCTTGAGCGCGTTGCGGAACGCGGTGCGCTCGGAATGCGGAACCTGAAGCCCCACGAGCACCTTCCCGTAGTCCGCGCCGTGGTTGCGGTAATGGAAGAGAGTGATGTTCCACCTGTCGGAAATGGCCTCGAGGAAATCCATCAAAGCGCCGGGGCGTTCCGGGAACTCGAACGTGCAGACGATCTCGTCGTGTATTCCCCTCGTGTGCCCGCCGACCATGTGGCGGATATGCTCCTTGGCGAGTTCGTCGTCGGAAAGGTCGAACGTTCCGATATGCGCGGCGGCCAGCTGTTCGACGATGCGACGCGCCTCTTCCCGGTCCGCGACGGAAAGCCCCACGAATACGTATGCCTTGTCCGGATCGAAATACCTGTAGTTGAACTCCGTGACGGCGCGCTTGCCGAGCTTGCGGATGAAATCCTTGAACGCGCCGCGCTCCTCCGGTATGCGGCATTCGAGAATCGCCTCGCGCTTCTCGCCGATTTCCGTCTGCTCCGAAACGAACCGGATGCGGTCGAAGTTCATATTCGCGCCGGAGACGATGCAGGCGTAGGTCTCGCCCTTCGCCCCCCGTTTCGCCGCGTACTGCTTCGCGGCGGCGAGCGCAAGCGCCCCGGCCGGTTCGCAGATCGCGCGCGTCGCCTCGAAAATATCCTTTATCGCCGCGCAAGTCTCGTCCGTCGAAACGCGCAGAATGCCGTCCAGGAACCTCCGGCAGAGGTCGAAAGTGATTTTGCCCGGCTTTTTGACGGCCACGCCGTCGGCGAACAGCCCTACTTCTGACAGTTCCACGCGCCGCCCGGTCTTGATCGACCGGTCCATGCAGTCCGAATCCACGGGTTCGACGCCGAAAACCTTCACTTCCGGCCGTACTGCCTTTATATATACAGCCACTCCGGCGGCGAAACCGCCGCCGCCGACGGGAACGAACACCGCGTCGAGCCCGGAAGGCCGCTGGCGCAGGATTTCCATCGCGACCGTGCCCTGCCCGGCAATGACGTCCGGATCGTCGTAGGGCGGAATGAAGGTGTAGCCCTTCTCCTTCTCCAGACGGGCGGCCTCCTTGGCCGCGTCGGAAAACGAATCGCCCGCAAGGACGATCGCCGCGCCGTGCGCCTTGACGGAAGCGACCTTTATTTCCGGCGTCGTCACCGGCATCACGATCGTCGCCTTGCATCCGAGACGCCTCGCGCTGAGCGCGACGCCCTGCGCATGGTTTCCGGCGGACGCGGCAAGCACGCCCTTTTCGAGCATGGCGCGCGGCAATCTGGACATTTTGTTGTACGCGCCCCTGATCTTGAACGAATGGACGGACTGCAAATCTTCCCGTTTGAGAAGAAAAACGTTCCCCAGCTTCTTTGAAAGCGCCGCAGCCGGCTCAAGCGGCGATTCAATCGCCACGTCGTACACTTTGGAGTTCAGCACGCGCTTCAAATACCGTTCCTGCAATGTCTTGTTGTCCATGCCGAATATTATACCAAAACAGACGTTCATGACGCAAGCAGTGGCGCGGCTTCTCTGCATAGTGTTTCTTCCCAAACTCATTGCGACTAGGGCGATTGCATCCACTTGTTCCCAAACGGAGCGATGCGACCGGTAGCATTGAAGTTGGGAAGAAACACGTATTTCGGAAATCCTGTAAATCTTGTCAATCCTGTCTTGAAAAGATGCACCACGGGTGAGGGTTTTGTTGTTTGGAAACAACTTGGACAACTTTCAATTGCAACTTCCATTCATGCGCAGCCTAACCCGGCTGCGCTCGTTCGCTAAACTTGTTTTGCAATAGGTTTTGCCAATGATTTTGCTCAAGTTTCGTTCGCAGAAAAAAGTTGTTTTTGAAAGTTGTCTTGGTTGTTTCCAAATCAACCTTCCATCTTGTCTGCAAACGCATTTCAGCCTCTATTTTCAATGGTACGGCGCACTTCCGCCGCCCCAAAACGGATAAACTCCAGACTGCGCGGCCTCTCTACCCCCTCTACAGTCGTAACCACTAGGGTTCATACCCCCCTGGGGCTCATAATTCCATATTTTAGGGTTTATAATTTTCCCCCTCCCCATAAGTTCTTGCGAAAGCATCCAGAATAACTTGCAAAAACAGTTTGAAACGCACAAAACTGGCAGGGCGCGTTGTTCCCAACGCGCCCTGCAACCCTTATTGCACCATTATCATCGCGCCGGCGGGAGCAGGATACCAGCCCTTTATGGACTGGAGAACGCCGTCGCCGTCGAAGCCGAAGGCCTGAAGCGGCTCGGTGGAAGGATTTGCATAGCCGAACTTCGTCACCCCCGACGCGGCAAGGGGAATCGCCTCCCCTTCCACCACGACCGCCGCCGTGTACGTGCTGCTCCGGCTGTCGAACACGAGGCGCACGGTGTACGTCTCGCCATCGACGGGCGCCACGCCCGCCGCCGCCACGTCCAGCCACGTCTTCGCGCCATTGACGAGCGTATAAATCTGAAAACATCCGCCCGTGCCAAGACGCACCGCGCCTTTCGCGTTCGCCAGATTGCCCTCGCCGGCGCCTTCATCGTCGTACACCGTTGCAAACGAAAGCTCGAACTCCACCGTCGTCTTCCGTCCCCTGGAGGCTGCGTCCGCGACGTACTTCCCGAAGCCCGAAAGCGCCATCCCGCCGTTCGCATAGGCGAGCGTCGCCGGATTCCAGACGCCCGTCGCGCAATAGGTGGCTTCGCTCTCGTCCACCCAATGAAGCGCGCGGTTCTTCGCATTGTCCTCGTAAGTCGCCGCGTTGGCGCCATTGGTCGGCCCGAAGAATTGCTTCACGTAGTAATCCTGCGTGAACACGTCGCTCGGATAGTATCCGTCGGCATACACCCTCGCCTTTACGGTCGTCGCCCCGGTCTTGTCCGTCACGCTGATCGCCGTGCCCGGCGTGTAGACGGCGCTCTCCTCGGTCGGATCGCTTCCGTCAGTCGTGTAGCGGATGACTGCGTTCTCGATTTCCGTCGCGAAATCGACGAGCGTGTTCCGGTAGCCGGCGGTAGTGGTGGAGGTAGGCTCGGCACACGCGGACTCGACTGCGACGTTCTCCAGTTTCAGGTTCGAGGTGTCGACGGCATCGCCGTACACGACGAGCGTGCCGTTCTTCACCGTCGCGCCAAGACCGGAAGCTGTCGCGGTGTCGATTTTCAACTCGTGCCCGTCGAGGTCGATGGCCGCGCAGTCCACGGCGATCTCGCCGAACGCGCGCCAGTCGCAGTCCGCCGAAAGCGTGACGGAAGCGACGGCGGAAGAGCCGAGAGTGAAATGCCTGTCGCCGAAGGCGTACTCGGGCCCGCCGTTGACCGAGACGACGAGCGGCGTCGTGACGGAATGGTCGGACGGGAAAGCGCGTCCCCAGTAGTCGCCCGAACCGTCGCCGACGATGTAGGTGAAGCGGTGCCAGCCCGGCGTCATCTCGACGGCGGCCTTGGAAGTGACGCAGCAGCGGTCCACGAGCACGTACCTGCCGTCGATGACGAGGGCGAGGTAGTCGTCGATGTCCTGCCGGAAGAACCACGTGCCGGCCTGCGCGGCGGAGACGTCGATCCAGCCGTCGTATCGGATTAGAGAAGCCTGGAGTTCGGCGGGCCACTTCTTCTCCGGATTGTGGATGATGGCGTGGCCGAGATAGGCAGGATCGCCGTCGCCCTTGAGCGCGTAGGACGTGAGCGCCGTATCCTTGAACGTGTTCGCATTGATGGACGCACCGGAAATCACGCCCCACTGCGCCTTCGAGCCGGGCGTGCCGAGCTGCAGCGCTTTCCAGTTCGGCGTGTAGCCGGAGGGGATGGAGAACGCCGTCGCGCCGGACGGAATGACGACGGTCGTCTTCTCGCCGGGCACCGCATTGCCTGTGGTGCCATCCGAGTAGGTGGCGGACCAGTTGGACGCCGTTTCGAGCGCTGCGGCGGTCGGGGCTGCCGTGCCGCCCTGCCACACCGCCGTGGCGACGTAGCGGGCGACGGAGGAGGCGACGGTCGCAGAAGGCGATTCCTCGTCCGGACCGGCCTTCGCGTGGGAGGCCAGCACCGCATCGCTCAACACGCCGTCCCAGACGCGCACTTCGTCGTAGGAGGCGTTCGCGTCGGAATCGCCGCCGAACTGCGAATAGCCTAGGTAGAGGGACGGCGTGGCGTATGAATGTATGCCGCCCGCCAGAATCATGGCACCCTGCTTCTGTAGAAGTCCCGTGTCGGCGTCGCGGCGCATCCAGCGGATGAACGTGGAGCCGTCCGGCTGCCGCTCGAAGGTGACGGCGATGTGGTACTTGACGCCGAGTTCGTAGGGGGCCATGGTGTCCGACACGTCGCCCCCCGTTCCGCCGACCTTCCCGCCGACGGCATCGCGCACCAACTGCGACTCGTAAGTCCAGGCGAGCATGAAGTAGTCGGACGAGGACGAGCCGTAGTCGAACACGCGGGACCAGTTCTTGGCGGCGTCGTGGGAAGCCCAGATTTCGAGCGTTGCGGCAGTGGTGTTCAAGAGGTCCGTGCCGAGATTGATGTAGCCTGCGCCGTGTCCGCTCCCGGAGAGGACGGCCTGCCCGTCCTTGACGGCGACGGAGCCGACGGCGGTCGCGTCGGCGCCGCCCTTGGAATCCGAATAGCCAGACTCGAACGACCAGCGGTGCGCGAGAGCGGGAGCGACGGCTGCGGCGGGAGCCGCAAGCGCGAAGTTGAGTCCGTGGATGTTGCCGGACGAGCCGCCGTAGGAGATGCCGCCCGCGCCGGCGGCGACGGCGGAGACGCACACCTTCACCTCGCGGGCGCAGGTCGCCGTCTTGGCGCCGTCGGAGGAAGAGGCGGCAAAGGTGTAGCAGCCCTGCGGGAGCATGAAGAAATACCGCCCGGCCGACGTGGCGGTGACGTTCGTGGCGAAGCCCGTCGTGCGCTCCGTGGCGGTGACGACGGCGTTCGCGGCGACCGCCGCGCCGTTTGAGACGACTCCGCTCACGACGGTGAGGTCGGGCGCTCCCACGGAGGGCGGATAGACGTTGTACGAGATGGACGCGATGGATACGCCCGGAGAACCGACTTCCATCGTATACCAGGTATCGTCGGAATCGCCCTCGTCGCCGATGTTCCCCCAGCCGTAGTTGTAGTGGACGTAGAGCGTGCCGTCGGCGGCGTAGCCGTAGCCGTCGGCGACGACGGCGTGGTTGGAGAGGTTGACGAAACAGGGCATCCCCGCGTCGAGGCTAGCAAGCATCGCGTCGCGGGAGTTCTCGTTCCAGCCGCCGATGATCTTCGCGTTGGCGTAGGCGAACGTATCGACAAGCCGGTGCCCGAAGATGCTGCCGGGCGAGGAACCGTCGACGCTCGACCAGGTCATGTACGTGGCGATGCCGACGTCGCGGGTGAGCCGCCCGACGGCCTTCTTCTGGGTTGTTGTCGTGGCGGTGCCGGTTGCTTTCATGTTCGCCCAGTCGTAGGGTCCGCCGAAAGCGGGATTCCACGGCGTCATTTTCGTGGCGGTGGACGATGCCCGGTAGCCCTCGTACGCGTTCCAGCCAAGATTGCCGTCCGAAGTCTTGATGCTGGCGTAGAAGCCGCCGGCGGCGACGACGTTCGTGCCGCTCGGCCACTTCCAGTAGTACATCAGCTGCGCGCCCGCCGTGGCGACGCAGCCGCAGGGCGCGTTGGCTCCGGAGTTGATGAGATTGTACGGGTTGTAGTAGTTTTCGCCCCTGTCGGCGCGTTGCGACCAGGCGGTTTTGAGCATGGGCGAGACGCAGACGACGCCGCCGGAGGGACGGGACGAGGCGGCCAGCCTGCGGCTTCCGGCGCCGGTGGCGGCGGCGCGAAGCCGCGCCCATTTCGCGGCGTTGGCCGAAGCAATCGCCGAAGACGGCGATTCCGCCGCGGCGGCGAAACGCAGCATCTTCACGCGCGGGTTTTCGGGGTCGGCGTCGAACGCGCCTTTGCGCGAAAACGCAAGCACCGGCGTGAACGCCGTGTCGCCGGAAGTGGCGACGTACCCGCCGCCCTCGAAAGAAACGACGTAGTACGTGCCCGTGCCGCCCTCGCCCGCGTATGCGGCGACGTTGGTCGGGTTGGCGGAGGCGTCGAACGGCGCGCCGGGCGCCTCGCGCAGATTCACCCAGCCCTTCGCCGCCTCGACGGCGGCGTCGGAAGTCACGATTCCGGCGCGCGCGGGGAGAACCGCGCTTGCCACGACCATGACAGCAAAGGTTGCCAACGTTTTTGCTGTTGCCTGCATTGCTTTCTTCCTTTGTTTTCGGCTGCCGTCCGCCACCTCAAAGATGCCGTCTGCGCGAGACTTTCAATCAATACACGATTACCGTCACGCCGTTTCGGACGGCGCGGATGCGCTTTCCGT
>JAFPNP010000139.1 GCA_017411125.1 Kiritimatiellia bacterium | reverse complement strand
GGCAGCGGCACGATAACCGACGGCGGCGATTACGACCTCACCACGCCAAGCGGAACCGTCACGGCGATCGGAACGTTTCTCAAGCTGAATCCTTTCAACAACGCGGATCGTTGGGGCGGCGACGACCGGGCGATTGCAGCTTTGAATGTCAATCGGCAGCCGGGATTCATCTACACGTTCGACGATGCGACCGTCGTGGACTCCTATCGTCTGTACGTCGGATGCAGCGATACCGCCGACGACACTGCCGCCCAGATAACGGTCCAGCGCGCACCGAAGGCTTGGAAACTCTACGGTTCGCCCTCCGCGAGCGGCGACGGCGATTGGACGGAACTCGACAGCCGCGAAATGGAAAACGGCTGGACTATGACCCGGAACTGGGGCGAAGCGAGGCAGTACGATTTCGACAATGCCGCAGCCTGCCGCCGCTACAAGATCGTGTTTTCGGAGAACAACGGTGCGCCGCATCTTGAATTCTTCAAGATGGAGTTCGGTTCGCGCGCGGCGGCGGGCACGCTGCGCGTCGCGCCGCCAGAAGGCGCGGCGGTGGAAAACTCCACGCTCTCGATTTCCGGCAATCTCGCGTTCGTGAAGGATGGCGAAGGGACGTTCACGGCGACGAAAGCGCAGTCCTACGGATGCGGAACGGAAGTCGCGGCGGGGACGCTGAAATGCGGCGCGGCGGTCTCTTCGTCGTCCTCGCCGTTCGGCGCGTTCGGGCGCGGCGTCGTAGTGCGCGAGGGCGCGGTTCTCGACGCCAACGGCAAGCGGATGACGGAATACATCCGCTACGCCGCCGCGCCATACGGCCAAATCGTGCGGGATTACGGCATCGTGCTCGACGGCGGGACGCTCGCCAACGGCGGCGACTATGTGGCCAACCACGACCAGTTCAGGCGCATTCTCTTGACGAAAGACTCCACTTTCTCATCGACGCACAACAGCTGGCTCGGAACGGGCGACTATTCGAAGTCCGTCGTGTCGCTCGGCGGGCATCGGCTCTCCGTCGATATCCCGTCCGGCAAGTTCCTTCGCATGACCAACGTCGCGTTTCTGGACGGCAGCGTCGTCATTTCCGGAGGCGGCACTTTGGCGCCGACGTACTATAACGATCCGACGGGTGCGCACGACATCCCGTGCGTGGCCACGAACGTCGATTTCACCATCGGATGCGCTCTCCACATGTCGCGGCGGCTTCTGGTGAGAGACTATGTAGCAACCTACGCCGGGACTGCGAACGACGAGACTAAGGAGCTTGCCGTCTATGGCACGTTCCGTCCCGAGACGGCGTCGTTCTACGGATGCACGTTGAAAGACGGCGCGACGGTCGATCTGACGGCGTGGCCCGAGACCGCCGGATGGCCTGCGGCTTCTTCGTTCACGACAGGGAACAAGACCCTTGCATTCGAGTCCGGCACTGCCGCCGCGCATTCGACGGTGACGGTCAAGATCGACGCAGGACGCAGCGACGTGCGTGCGCTCGCCCGCGCGAAAGGATATCTTTTGAATTGGAGCGCGACGCCGGAGAACGTGGATTTCGCTCTTGATGCCGGAGACGACGACAAGTATCGCATTGCGGCAGTCTCTGCCGGGCTCGTGCTTTATCGCGCACCGGGCATGATGATTATTGTCAAATGAGGATTGAAATGGGCAATACGGCCGCAGCGCTACTGTATCTGGCAATGTTTCTTTCCATGTCGGCATTCGCTGGCGGACGTCCATACGAATTCGTCGATGCCGGTCGGACGGAAGACGCCCATCCGGCATTGCTGGACTTCGAGAAGCCGGACGGATGGACCATGCGATGCTGGGACGCCGAAGCGAAGTTCGAGCGTTCGCGGGAAAGGCCGCTTTTCGGCGAATGGACGGCGAAGCTCGTCTACCGGGCGGCTGGCAAGAAACCGCGCATAAGCCTGCGCTTGGAGAAAGGTCTGCCGCTTCCCAAGGGCGAGTTCGACGCGATGACGCTTTGGGTTTGCGGGCAGCACTTCACGCAGGGCGCGAACAGCACGCCCGGCGAGTCGTCGCCTTTGCTCTCCGCCGTGTTCAGGCGTCCAGACGGACGCGCGCTCGTCTACCGTTTCGCGCCGGTGCAGTGGCGCGACTGGTTTCTCTGCCACGTCCGTTTCCCGCCGGCCGACATTCCGAAGCTCCGCGAATCGACGTTCGTCGGTTTCGAGTTCGTGAATTTCGCGAAGCGCGAGGATCGCGTGGTCTATCTGGATTCGCTTGCGATCTTCAAGGAGGAGATGAAGCCTCTTGCGTTCAGGCCGAGGCCGAGGCGCAACCTGAAACCGCTCAAGGGCGCGGACCAGGGGCTGAACACGGGCGACGGCGTGCTGCCGTTCCCGACGCGCGAGGATACGATCATGCCGGACTTTGCGGAGCCGGCGCCGGGCGAGCCGCTTGCGCTGTTCACGGGCGGCGCGCGGGCGGGCGCGGCGACTAACCTTCTCGAGGTGACGACGCGCCGAGTCGGGCGCACGCTGATCGTCGATCTCTACGCGCCGCCCGGCGCGGTGACCGAGGTGTCGGCGGGGTTGCCTGTCGAAGGGCGCCTCGTCCGGCGCATCGACGTGCCGTTTCTCAACATCGACGCCCGCGGCACACGCGTCGGCGTGGAGATGCTCGACTGCGGAGGAAAGACGTTCTTCCGTTCCGCCGTCTTCGACTGGTATCGTTCCAACGCGACAGGAATCAAGTTCAGGAAATCTGGAAACGGAGTGGAGCTTTGCATGACGTATGCGAAGAAGTCGGACGGCACGTACAACCCTGTATCCGAGAGGTTCTTCATAACGCTCAGCCCCGACTTCGCGGGCGTGCTGCCGAACATTCCGAATCCGCCGTCGCCGTGGAAGAAGCTCACGGGCAGCGTCACGTGGCGTTCGCACGCGTCATACGACCGGGAACTGGACAAGAAACTCTGGAAGGCCGTCCACCGTCACGGAATCCGCGACGTGCTGATCAACGACCACGAGACGATGTGGCGCGAGAACGGAGAAAGCTACACCTTGCGCACGAAGGCGGATCCGTCCAAGGGCGGCGACAGGGCGCAGTACGAATACACGCGCTTTCTCATCGACGAGCTGGGATACCGCTACGGCCCCTACAACAACTTCACTGACATCGCGCCCGTGAACGGAAATTGGGATCCCGATCTCGTCCGGCGCGGAGCGGCGCTGAACATGCGTGGCTCCTGGGTGAGGACCTACGCCGTGCGCCCGTGCGCCGCGCCGGAGCTGAGCGAGCGCTTCGCGCCGAAAGTGCAGGAGAAGTTCCGCTTCAACACCGCCTACTGCGACGTCCATACGGCAGTGCCGTTCTGGATGTGTTCGGACATGGACGCGCGCACGCCGGGAGCCGGGACGCTTTCCGAGGTGTTCTACGCCTGGGGCGAGACGCTTCTCCACCAGCGGAAAACGTGGGGCGGGCCGGTGTACTCCGAAGGCGGGCACCACTTTTTCTTCGCCGGGCTGTGCGACGGCAACTACGGGCAGGACCGCGGACGCTTCTTCGACAAGGATCCGTGGCTCGTCGATTTCGACGTTCTCAAAATCCATCCTCTCGAGACTGACTTCGGGATGGGTTGCCTCGCGATGTTCAGGTACGGGCCGATGTATGCGCCAAAGGTAGCGTCCGAGCAGGACTTCGCCAACATGTTCGACCGCTTCGTCGGCGCCACGCTTGCGTTCGGACATGCCGGCTATCTCGTCCTCGACTATCTCTTCGACCCGCCGAAGGCGTTCGGTCTGGCCTACTGCGGGCCGGGAAAGATGACGCTTTCCGAAAAGGGCTGGGATATTGCCATGACGAGCCACTTCATGGTGCAGCAGATCGCTTCGCGCTACACGCAGAGCGAGGCCGCGAAGATAGAGTACGCCGGCGCGGAAGGACGGTGGCATCCGACGAGCGAGGCGCTCAGGCTGGACATCGTGCCGCGCTGCCAGGTGCGCGTCGAGTACAAAGACGGCACGGTGGTCTGCGTCAACGGAAACCTCAAGGGCCGTCTCGCGTCCGACGACGCCGACCTCCCGCCTTGCGGATATTTCGCGAAGAGCGGCGACGGACAAATCATCGTCTCCAGCGACGACGCGGGCGGGACGCGCGCCGACTACTGCGAATCGCCGAAATACATCTTTCTCCGTTCGAGAGGCGGCAGCGAGGCGGTTCGCGCGAAAGCCAGAACGGCTGGGACGGCGCTTTGCCGCGTGATTGACGGCGGCTGGGAGATCGTATCACTCGGCAATCGTCCGTGCGCGTTCCGGATTCCGGGGGGCAAGGCGGTCGCGCTGGATTTCGACGGGAAAGAGATCGGCCCTGCCGAGGCGTCCGTCGTGGATGGATGGTATTCGGCAAAGCCCGTCGAGGGCGCGTTCAGCTACAGGGTGGCGTCGGGAGGTCGGTAATCCGGAGTGTCGTCGCTATCGGCCTGCCGGACGTGCCTCCCGGATTTTGGTATAATGCGTGTATTGGTTTTCGTGAAGGAGTTCTGAAATGAATGTGAAGCCAGCTGTATTGTTGCTCTCTTTGCCGGTGTTGTTTTTCGCGTCCGCGTTCGCCGGTGGCGTGCCGGAGGCCGAATTCGCAGTCCCGCCGACATCAAAGCGTCCGGAAACGTATTTCTTCTTTTTCGGCGGCAACATTTCCGCCGAGGGCATAACGGCGGATCTCGAGGCGGTGAAGGCTGCTGGAATTTCCGGCGTGAAGCTCTTCAACGGGAACAGTGTGCACGGGGCGTGGCCGGGCGTGCCGAGGCAGGTGAAGTGTCTGAGTCCAGAATGGGATGGGCTCGTAGGGCATTTCGGCAGGGAGTGCCGGAGGCTTGGGCTGAAGTTCACGATGCAGGTGTGTCCTGGCTGGGCAATGGCAGGAGGCCCGTGGATCAAGCCAGAGAACGCGATGCGCCATTTGTCCGCCAGCCGCACCGACGTGGAGGGCGGACGGCGCGTGAACGTGCGCTTGCCGCAGGGTGCGGAAACGTCCGAGCCGTGGCGTGACTGGCGCGACGTTGCGGTGGTCGCCTTCTCCGCGCCTGAAGGCGACTGGTCTGCGCCGCTGCGGCCTGATTCCGTAGCGGGTTCTGTGGCGGGCGACTGGGCTGCATGGAAGGACGGCCGCGGCGCCGTGCACATACCCGCGCACTCCACCGTGACGGTCGAGTTCCGTTTCGCGAAGCCGGTGACGGTGCGGACGCTCGAGATGCCGTCCGTGACGGGCATGGCCTTCGTCGTGCGCAGCTTCGAGCCAAATGTCTCCGTAAGTCTCGAGGCAGACGGCGCGACGCTGGTGGAAACGCTGCCGCTGCCGCCTTCCAGCTGGCAGGACGAACGAACTTTTTCCGTTGCCTGCCGCGAAACGACGGCGAGCAGGTTTGTTCTCACCTTGCAGAACTCTCATCCGATAGCCTTGCGCACCGTGCGTCTGTACAGCGCCGCGAAAAAGGACAACTGGGAGGCGGAGGCGGGATGGACCTTGCGAAGTCTTCTGCGGCGCGACACGCCTGTGCAAAGCCCTTCCGCGTGGGTTTCATCCGCATCCATCACAAACGTCACGGCGATGATGCGTCCGGATGGCACGTTCGAGTGGGATGCTCCGGCGGGGAGGTGGGCCGTTCTGCGCATAGGCCACGTGAACACCGGCGTGAAAAACATCCCGGCGCCGCCGGAAGGGACCGGATTCGAGTGCGACAAGCTCTCCACCGCGGCCGCGGACGTTCAGTTCGACAATTATATCGGCCGCCTCGCCGCCTCAGGAGCGCCGGCGCACGGAGCGCTTGACGCGATGTTGATGGACAGCTGGGAATGCAAGCAACAGACCTGGACGTCCGGGCTGGACGCGGTGTTCGCCAAGCGGCTTGGCTACGACCTC
>JAFPNP010000138.1 GCA_017411125.1 Kiritimatiellia bacterium | reverse complement strand
GCGGATCGGTGGAGGCGTAGAGCGTGGCCGGAATGCGCACGGCGTCCTTGCTCAGGTAGGTAGGCGTCAGCAGGACGCGATATCCGCTTTCGCCGTAACTGCCAAAGCGCACGCCGTCCGTGCGCACCGCCATGGAGTCCCAGGCCCTGGGCGGACGCACGAAGTAGCCGAGGTCTTCGAAGAGGAAGCCTGTCTCCTGCATGGCGGAAGATCCGGTGAATCCCTTTGCGCGGGCCTCGCGGTAGAACGCCTCACCGTCCCACATCTGCATCGGCAGGAAGCCGATGTACTTGCGCGTCCCGGCCTGGCCGTCCGGCAGGTAGCTGCCCATAAGCGGCGTCTCGGAATCGTCGTAGCGGAGATGGCGGAGCGTCTGGACGAGGTACTCCTGGAAGTTCTGGAGGCCGTCGTTGTCGAAGTCAAAGTTGCGGCGGGTGCCCGTGCGCGGGTCGGTCTGCGAATACGACGTCACGGCATCGCCGGCGTTCATGTCGGTCGACTCCGGCCCGAGCGTTCCGTCCATGCCGGCGGTGATGTAGACGCCAGGCGTCGAATTGCTCACGACGTGGTCGTTGCGGTTTATGACGTCGATCACGTCGGAAGGCACCGTGCCGCCTGTGCCGTAGGTCGAATCCCCCGACTCCCAAGGACGGCCGTCCTTGAACACTATGCCGGCGAACTGGCGCTCCCAGCCGTCGGGCAGGAGGTCGAAGTCGGTATCGATCGTGCACGGGTTGAGGCCGCCGCCGCGGATGCAGCGCGAGCCGTCATCCGACGGGTCACCGTAGATGAAGGTAAACTCGTGAGACCATCCGTCGCGGGCGGTGGCCACGTAGTTTTCAAGATTCGCGGACTGCCAGAGGCGGAACAAATCCCTCCAGTTGGCACCCTCCGAGTGGTCGCTGATTCCGTCGCCGTCTGTATCGTTGTCGTACGGATCGGTCGGGAAGAACTTGTTGTACCAGCCGCTTGCCTTGCCCGGATGATGCGCATAGATCGTGGCGTCGCCATTGGCGTTCTTCGCGCCTTCGTACGCATTGCAGGAATCCGTGCCGGCGTATTCGGCGACAAGTTCGAGTTGGTCGCCGTCGGTGACCTTGACTTCGCCCCAGCCGTCTTTGTCGCCGCTGTTCGGATCCGAACCAACGTAAAGCTCCCAGCCGTCCGGAACGCCGTCCTCGTCGGTGTCGGCGCCATGGTTCGTGCTGCTGTACGTGGGAATCGGCAAGGCGCCGTCGCCCGCGCCGGAAACGGCGAACCCGGCGTCGGTGAAAGGCGGCCTCGGATTCGTCGTGCCGGCCGAGAAGACGCCGGCGATGGTCAGCTCCTTTGCGGCGATTTTGCCGATGTCTTTCGACGCGGAGCGTATGCCGAGCTCGTAGCGGTATTTCAGCACGAGGTACTCGTCCCGGCACGTGTATCGTTCGGTGTTCTCCGCCCTTCCGGCCTCGCTGAATTCGTGGGCGGCGACAGGCTTCCAGCGCCCGGCGACGTAGCCCTCATCCTTGAACCAGCCGGTGCGGGGGTCGAAGCCGAACTGGTTGTAGACCTGCCTGTGGACAAGACGCAGCGGCCGCTCGAGCGCCAGCGACTTCACCGTCTTCCCGGAAAGGTCGTTCTGCGCCGCGTCGAGAGGTTTCGCGGCGCCGCTGAAGTAGGCGCCCCTGATGCGCTGCGCCCCGGCCGGAACGCAGATTGCGTCGTCGCGTCCGTAGTGGAACACGGCGATGGACGTGACGTTGGAGGCGTTGGCGATCACTGCAGCAACGGCTACGTTCGTGCCGCCGGCAATGCCGTTCGAACTTTCATTGTCGTAGACGGACTCGTCGATGACTCCCGTCCCGTTGAACGGCAGGGCGTAGGCGGAGCCGTCCTCCATCGTCAAGATGGCATAGGTCGGATCCGTTTCGTACGAAGCCATGAAATCGCCGTCCAGGTTCAATTCCGCATCCGGAGGAGCGGCGAGCGGGTTCATGCCGCGCATTACTTCCCACAGATCGCTCATGCCGTCCTTGTCGGAATCCCAGTGGACGGGATTCGTGCCCATGGCGTATTCCTCGAGGTCGTAGAGGCCGTCGTTGTCGGTGTCGCGTATGTTGATCTCGCCTTCGGCTTTCACGGTCGGATTGAACGCATCCATGATTTCTTTGGGCGTGATCGTCTCGCCCTGGCCGATATTGTTGAGCGTGAAGCGCTCGCCCGTCATCTGGACCCAGTTCGTGCCGTCCATCCTGCCGACGGCGGCGGCGTACCAGAAGTAGTATTCGTAGCCGTCGGGCAAGGTGTCATCGTCGGTATCCCACATCGTCGGATCGGTGCGGTTTTCGGGAATCCAGCTGTCGGACTTCATCAGCGCCGTCATGAAATCGTTTGTCCACGCGGTGTATGCGGCGGCATATTCGGTCTCGCCGGTCGGAGCGTTCGCCTTGAACCACGCCAACGTGTTCGTGGGGCCGAGATTCCAGAACGCCACCGCGTTCGTCTCGGCCTCGGAGAACTCGGGCACGGAAATCCACTCGCCGCGGACGTTGCGGTTCAAGCCGTCGTTCGTCCTGCGGTGGTTCAGGCCGGGATGGAGACCGCGGATTTCCATGTCGGGAGTGAACTTGACGCTTGTCGCCGTCCAGCCGTCGGCGGTGCTGGGCACGCCATCGACGAACGTGCCGGAGGGAAGGTAGTCGGCATCCTCGTTGTAGGCATCGAGGCGCGTCGTCACGTCGCCGCCTTCCTCCGTCGAGACGCCCGCCGCCTCGAGGAACGTGCCGCCGTTCCAGCCCACCGCGACGGCGTAATAGTCGGGAATGCCGTCGCTGTTGATATCGCCAAGGTTGTCCGCGGCGCGCAGTTCCTTCGAGAACACGGCTTCGAGATAGGTGTTCGGATACGCCGTGGCTTCGGCGTTGTATTCGGGAAGCGGCGCTTTCGCGGAAACCGGGCTGTATCCGATCTGCGGCACGATCTTCAAGAGAGCCGTCGTGAGGCTCTTTCCGTCGCTGGCCGTGTACAGCCACGCGTAGAAGAAGCTGTCCAGCAGCGGATCGGTATATTTGTAGCCGACGCCACTGCCGCCGATGCTATCGACCGTCACGCCGCCGCTGACCGTCGTGCCCTCCACGTCGCCGACCCTGTAGCCTATGGCCAGGGCTTCGGCTTCGGGAGTGCTAGCCTCGTAGTTGTAGATCTGCTCGAATCTTTCGACCTTGGAAATCAATCCGACGTTGCTCCCGTAGACGCGGCCTTGGCCGAGGGGATTCGCGCGGCCAACCCACCTGGTCGACAGATCGGACACGCCGCCGCCGAGGTAGGGTCCCTGCGGAATGACGTAAAGCAGCTTGGCGGGATTGAGTTTGAAATCCCAGCTCGCGCTGACGTATCCGCCGTCCTTGTCTTCGATCGTCACGATCACGGTCTTGGTGCCGTCGCCGACGGTGGTGAACGTGATCGGAATCTCCCCGGTATAGCTCTGCTTCGTCCACGAATCGACGGTCTTGGAGCCGCCGCCTTCTCCTTCGATTATCCAGGAAACGGTAAATTCGCTCGTCATGTCCGCAAGGCAGTCCGAGAAGCCGTATTTGAGATTGAACGGCACGTTGAGCGTCGCGTTGGTGTCGATGCCGGTCAGATAGCGCTCCATGAACACCGGATCCTCGTTCCTGATGCCCACGCCGATCGAACCCGGACGGAAATAATCCTTCCACGCCATGCCGATGCCGGAGTTCACGGTCGCCGTGGTGACGGCGGCGGTGATGACGAGCCCGCCGCCGTATTCGGGGTCGGTGTCGTCGGTGCCATCGACGTTCGCGAGGACGAAATACGAATTCGTCGTATTGAGGCTGTCCCCGCCGAACTCGAGAACGCTCGGCTGGAGCGTGACCGGCGGAACGCCGGTTGCGGCTGCGCTGGCATAGCGCACTCCGAGGGAGACCTCGATCTTCTCGCTCGGGCGCTGCGTCAGGTTCACGTCGATGCGCGTGTTGCCGGAGCCGCCAAGCTCGGAGAACGTGGTCAGGCCGTTGGGCTGCGTCAGCACGACGGACGGCTTGTCATCCACGGTGAAGGTGAAGGTGAAAACCGGCCCCCACCACTTGCGGCCTCTGGCGTCCACCATGTCTTTGTCGCGCATCTTCACTTCCGCGGTGTAGTCGCCCTGGGCGTTGAGCATGTAGCTGAACGGCGTCGTGGGCGGGCCGAAGATGTTGGTCGTGAAGAGCGTGGACGTGCCGATCTTGAACGTCCACTGCGTCTCGAAAGAAGCCGTCTTGCTGGAGTAGCCGTTTTCCTCGTCCGAGAAGTAGTCGAGGTCGGACGGCTCGGCCGTCTCGGCAGAGAACTCCCTTTCGCGGCCGCGGGTGATGGAACCGAAGTTTCCGCCGCTCTCGAAGAGTTCGTCGTTGCCCATCTTGACCATGCTCACGGCAGGAGCCACGTTCGTGACTATCACCTGGAAGCCGCTCGAACTCCACGCGGCGACGACCTCGCCCTGGTCGATGGATTCCGCCGTGCGCATCACGATGTCGTAGCCCAGCGTGGTGCCTTTGTCGCTGCCGTCGAGGAAGTACATGTCGACGGTGACAGGCTCCGTATCCCCGACGCGGACGGGTATGCCGGCCTTCCAGTCGCAGTTTGTGGTGGATTCGTAGTTCATCTCGCCCACCTCGACCAGGTTGGAAGACGCCGCGTTCCTAGGCACGAAGAACATGTACCCGTAGTCGCCGGACATCCCGTTCGGCAGCGTGAAGCCCGTTTCGCCGAACGAAAGCGACACGGCGGTCACCGCATCGCCGTAGCTGCCAGTTTCCGGAAACCGCCTTTCGAGAACGGTGGCCTGCACGACCTTCTGCGCGGCAACGTGGACTTCGGCCCGGTACACGGGCGACCTGCCTCCGTCCTGGTTCACTATGTAGAAGACGGAATTGTAGTCGCCGCTGGTCGGATACTTGACGTTGAAGGTTATCTCGCCTTCGGTGTTGGCTGTAATGCCCGTTATCGCGGTATAGTACGCGGAAGAGTCGTTGCCGGAATTGCTCCAGTAGACCGTGTACGAGTTGGAAGGACTGCTCAGCAGCCCATATGCGTCGGACAGCGCGATCGTGACGGGATAGTCGATGTTCGCGTCTGCGCTTGGAATGCTGACGGCCAGGTCGCCGGCCGCAAGGCCCGGAAGCGTCGGCTGGCTCGGGCTCACCTTGAGGGTGGCGCCGAGGCTGTCGCCCATCTTCTCGAATCCTTTCTTGAACACGTCGTAGACGGCGGCGGAAGCGGCGGCCATCTGGTTCGTATCGACCGCTATGCGCAAGCCGCTGTTCTTCGTGACGGCGTCGCCATGGTTCGCGTAGAGCCAGAGAATGTCGGTGCCTGTGGCCTTGGTTTCGCCGCTGCGCACGACGATCGTCGTGCGCCATGCGCGGTTGTCGCCGGTGGAGCTTGCCGAGATGCCGATATAGTCGGAGGCGGCGAGCGAAGCATCGCCTTTGACAGTCACGAGAAGCGGAATCTCGATGTCGGCCGTGTACGGCTCGGTCAGCTCGACGTTCAGGCTGGCCACGGAGATGTTGTTCGTCGGCGGGACGAAGGTGACGTCGGCGGAACGCTTGTCGTCGATCGTCACGTAGATGCTGGGATCCTGAGGCTCGCCGATGCGGACGGTGCGGAAGATGAAATTCGTGATGGCCGTCCCGGAAGCGAACGCCTGCGCGTTCGTGGTGGCGGCGATGTAGACCTTGGTGTCGGAAGGATTGCCCGCGTCGTAGGCGCCTCTGGCGCGGATGTTGAACCTGGGGGCCGACGTGTCGCCGTCCACGGCGGGGTTCAGGCGGATCGTGCCCACCGTGCAGGTCTTGCCGTCGAACGTGAACGTGTTCGTCTCGACGACGCTTTCGCCGGGCACGATCTCGGCGACGGCGGCGTCTTCCGTCCAGACGAAAAGCTCCGTGTTCGTGGATACGCCGCCCGGAATGGCGAGCGCCGGCGAAGAGGGCAGCGCCGTGGTCGAGCCTTGCGCCACCGTGCGCCACACTCCGGCGTCCGCGTCGGCGTAGGTCGATTCGAAGTCGATGGCCTGCACGCGCACGTCGGCCTTGATCAGGTCGAGGTCGCCTTTGTCGCGATCGCCCTGGGCGGTGTTCGCGCCCCACATCGCCTTGTCGGCGGCGTCGATGTCGGGATCGTTCACCACGTCGGTGTGCGCGAAATTGCAGGTGTCGCCGTTCTTGTTGGAAAGCGTCCACGGAACCGAAACCCCGCCGCGCTTAAGATAGTACCCGGTATCGTCCAGCGGACCGGTGCCCGCCGCGTTGGAAAGCGTGAGCGGCAGCGCGATGTCCCCGGCCTGCACGACGTAGCTGAACATGAAATCGGTATAGTGATGCGCCCCCAGCTCGGAATAAAGGAAATCGGAGACGCCGGGATCGGGGAAGTATCCTTCCACCGGCTCCGCCTCGCGAAGGCGTCCGCCGAGCCACAGGCCGAGACAGGGCTTCTTGGAAAACTCCTGAAGGAGTTCGTCGTATGTTTCGTTGCCCGTGAGCGTTCCCGTGTACTTGAAGAACCACGGAACGGTGTTGGTGGTATCTAAGGCCGTGCTGGCCCATCCCATGTTTATCATGCGGACGGTGACGTAGATCGTGTCGCCCACCGTCAGGGCGCCCGAAGTCCTGGACGTGGTGACGGTGAAACTGCGGATCTTGCCCGCCGCCTGCGCGGACTGCGGCGCCGCGCACAGCAACGCCGCGAGCAACGCTGCGAAGATGCCGAATTTCTTCTTGATGTCCATAGCCATGTTGAACCGCCTTCCTTGGTAAATCGTTGAACCGTCTTTCACTTCGCCGCCGGCTGCTCGGCGACTTCTTGCTGGATGCGCCGGCCTATCGCCGCCGTCGCCGCCGCCCGGTTGCGCGCCTGTTCGGCGTCGTTCGCTTTCAGCGCGGCGGCGAACTCGCGCCAGCCCGGATACTTCTTCGGATTGTTCTCAAGCTCCGCCTTGATCTGCTCCGGCGTCGCGCCGGCCGGAAGAGCCGCCTTTGCAAGCGCGCGCAGCCGTTCCATCTGCGCCTCGATCTTGGCGCGACGCTGGTCCGCGGCGCGACGGGCATCGACCATTCCCTTC
>JAFPNP010000137.1 GCA_017411125.1 Kiritimatiellia bacterium | reverse complement strand
GGCGTTTATCGCAATGGTTCCCGTGGCGCCCGGCACGAACACATTGCATCTCGCATTCGGGCGCCTGAATCTTGTCCGGCGCTTCACCGTTGCCGAGCCGCCAAAAGCCGGCACGTGGAAGCCGTTCAAACCGGTACTATCTGAGGACGATTCGCGCCTGGGATGCGTCTCGGCGTGGCGTACCTGCGGCACTTTGTTCCAGAACCGGGTGCGTCCGCGTCCCGACG
The DNA here is from genome assembly GCA_017411125.1 of Kiritimatiellia bacterium. Lineage (GTDB taxonomy): Bacteria > Verrucomicrobiota > Kiritimatiellia > RFP12 > UBA1067 > RUG572. The sequence goes on along the minus strand of JAFPNP010000137.1, from coordinate 17,616 downwards.
ACGGCGACGCGCTCTACTATCTGCCCCCGCAGTTTTCGCTGCGCGGGGCGGAGTTGCAGGGCACGGACTGGATTGCCGTGTGGCTTGAAGGAAAGGTCTGCTACCTTCCTCCGTCGTCGCTCGTCAAGACGCCCGATGCGCCTCTTCCGCCGGCGGACATCTCCGTACCCGACCCTGCATCCGGTTTCCCGGCGAAACCTCCATACGGAGTGCAGCCCTCGGCGGTGCGCATCCTTCTAGATCCCGGACACGGCGGACCGGACACTGGAGCCATCTCTCCTCACGGTTGGTGCGAGAAGGATATCAATCTGCTTCAGGCCTTCGCGATCCGCGACGCGCTCAAGAAGGCGGGATACCAAGTGTCGATGACGCGGGAAGACGATTCGTTCCCGTCTCTATATTCCCGTCCCAAGTTCGCGTACGACGAACACGTAGACGCTTTCATAAGCGTACACCACAACGCAACACGCGCAGACAGCGATCCCCGCGAAGTGCGCCATACGACCACTTACGCCTCGAACGAACGCGGACTCGCCCTTGCGGCGGCGATACAGGGCCGCGTCGCTTCCGCGCTGCCGGACGTGACGAACGCGGGTGCGCAGATACGTTCGTTCGCCGTCTGTCGCAATCCGGCCGTCCCCAGTTGCCTCATAGAGGTCGATTTCATAAATCTGCCCGAAGGCGAAGAAGCTAGTTGGAATCCTGATCGGCGCCGCAAGGTTGCGGATGCCGTGGTGCGTGGAGTGCAGGACTGGATGACGCCGCCAACAGGTTCAAATTGACTTTTCTACTTCCGCTACCCTATCTACGATTGTATCCCTATAGGGGGGCGATTATGAACCCATAGGGGAAAAGTCATGGGCCTATAGGGTCGCGCATGTGCGCGTTAAAGGCTAACGTGCCTTGCTAAATGCGCTATTTGCTATTACGCCTTGAAAAATGCGCGTTTGGCGGCTGTGTTACACGACGTATGGCTTGGGAGAGAGAAAAATCAAACTTTTTGATGGTGGGCGCTGCTGGACTCGGACCAGCGACCCCTACCATGTGAAGGTAATGTCCAAATCGCATAAAATAAGGCTGCAGCCTGCTTTTCGGCTTCGTAGTCCGTACTTTTGTTCTTTTTGACCATTGACTTTGTGGCACTTCGTGAACCAAACGGTCACAAACTCACACAAAGGACACGAAGTTATGGAAATAAGAATAATCCCGTACCGCAACGGTTACCGGGTCTACTGGTATGCCGACTACAAGGAGAACGGAAAACTGCGACGCTCAGGTTAAACGGGTCGTATCCATATATGGCTGGGCAAGTCTTCGCTATACATTCTGCCGAATCGCCATTGAGTGTGGTGTTGACGAAAAGATGATCATGAGAACTGCCGGGCATATCAATCTCAAGACGCCCATGACCTATTACAACAATTCCACCGGCGTTTCTAGTAGTTTGGTCGAATTCTTACATGTTTTGGCGAATAGGTCGCTGCCCCCCTTGGCGGTGTCGCCCCCTCAGGATCGGTAACGATCCGACTTTCCTTACACGATTTTTTTTGATTTCACGCTTGCAGCGGCGGCGGCGATTTGATATGCTTTTTCCGTGTTCCGCGAGGAATCGCGGGGCGTCCGTTCCTTGACATACCGACGGTTGTGAGCCGTCGGGCCAATCGTCACTTTGGCAGAGTCACGCATCCGGCGTGATAAACTCCGAAGGAGAACGATACGACAACTGCCGCGCACACGGATGTGTGCCAACGGCAGACGTTACGCAACATCGTATAGTAGCTTTCTCTGAAAGACCGCTAATCCAAAGGCAAAGCGAGATATGGTGGTGCGTCGCGTGGTATCACGCGGCGCATTCTCATATTCGTGTTTTGCCAAAGGCTCTTAGCGGCGCCTCAGAGAAGACAGGAATCTCGAGAGTGCGCCGCTCAATTTTGCCTCGGTGCAGCGTGCTCCGGTTATGGGCAAAGGAGGCAAGAAAAGGAATGATGTTATGAGAGTGCAAAAAGATGAGCGAGCCGTAAGACACGTAAGTAAAATTCGAATTCGGTTCGTGTTCCTTGCATTGAACACATCCTTCACGTTAATGACAATTGGTCAAACAATATCTTTGCCTAAATTCAGATACGGCGGTGATTTCGATAAGTGGTATGACGCATATGTATCGCGAGAAACAATTTCCGATCCAACAGATTTACCTGCGCCATCTCAAGCTCATGTGGATGTCTGGAAAAAGAGACACCTCGCAATGCCATATCCGCCTAAATATAAAAACAAGCCATCTTCTACTGTTGACCGGCAAACTTTAGTAGCTTTGAATCACCACTATTCTATGTTGCACATGTGCGACTCCATGTTGGAAAGCGCTTATATTGAATACATGCGTTATGGTCTTGATGTCACGCCGATAATTGAAGTGTGTAATGCTATGCGCAAAGTTTTGCAGATTAACTCATGGAAGAGAGTATGGGAAAATACGACAAGTGTCAAGAAAGCGGCAAATGAGACATTGGGTGAGGAAATCAGTTCTGTTCGTAGAGCTACAGATGCTTTGTTTAAGAGGCTGGTTGAAATCAAAAGAAAAGAGTATGCAAATTGGGCTGATAAACATCCGCAACAAGCCATGAATATTGCCATGAAAAAACGTTTGCTTGCAGCCGAACAGCGAGCGCAAGCTGCAGAATGGAACGCACAAAATGCAATATCGAGCGCACTGAATGCAGCGATGGCAGCTGAAAATGCAGAATATGAGGCAGCAGAGGCTAGAAGAAATGCGGCGAATGCGGCGAATGCCGCACGTGACGCAGCAAGACGAGCATATGAAGCCGAAAACAGATTGGGTAATTTATGAACGGTTTGAAAAAGGCAAGAGTAAAACCCTACAAAGATTTATTGTTCGGGTACATCTTGTGCATTATCTTTTTTGCAGTAGTTATTTTCTCCGTATTGTCTTGCTTGTCGGATTGGCTCGGATATAAAAATTTATTTCACGTCATACTCCCGGCAAAGATACAGGGATTGAATGGTGTGAAATTGGATAAACCTTTTACTAATAAGGCGGCTCTGAAAAACGGAAATCAATATAATCTTTTTTGTGGAAACACACTATTTAAAAATTTATATGCAAGGGTGATAAATAGAAAGGGGGAAGACTATGTAATAAGTATACATGCCGAATCAACACGGAAAATTTCTTATATACTTTCGCTTCTAGAGAATAAGTATGGTAAACCGACACAAAATAAAGACTCATACATCTTTAGCGACTGGCGTTCTTGGAATTTAATCGTTGTGAGACCTAGTCCGCTTGATTCTGATCAATTTGGCACTAAAGCACCGGAGACTTTGCGACAGTCCAACCCAACACTACAGTCTCTCCCAATACTAGAACCAGAAGAATCTTGGCAAGAAAAGAATAAAGTATTCACAGTGCGAATTGATGTGTACGGACAATTATGGCACGAAAATGAAAGACCATATGAATTGCTGGATGAAGAAGGAAGAAGAAAACACGATTTAAACTCACTATGACACCCTAAAAATGTTTTCCCACTGTACGCCCAATCTCAACATCAACGGCGAAGTGCGCGTATATACGATCATGGGCAAGACGAACTTGACGGACGCGGCGTGGCTGGCGCCCATGAACTCCGCGCATCGATTCTTCAAGGTGAAGGTGGAGATGCCATAAACGGTGAACACGCATGGTGAAAGGCGATAGTCCGCATACTCATGGCGCCAAGTTGATTTTGCGATGCGCCCGGCACAAATTATGATATACTATGCCGCATGACAGCGACGGCCATACTCACGAGCAAGGCGGACTACACTTCATTCTCCTTCGGGGGGACGAACATTCGGTTCCTTACGCCAAGAAGCCTTGTCAAGTATACGTCGGTCAAGAAATGGCATGAAGGATATCTTGAAGTAGGGGCGGACTACGGACATGGCGAAGAAGATGAATACATCGACATTCGCCCCATCCTTCGAAATCTTCTCATCGACCCCAAAGAGTTCTTGGCGCCCATAAAAAAAGTGGAGGTTCAGTATGTCTGAGGTTCAGGCTCAAGAGATTGCCGATGCTGCAAACGTCATCGTGGGCGGATACGCCATGTCGCGAGATGGATCCAACACGAGGATTGTCAACTTGAACACGGGACATGTGGCAATATGTTCAGAAACAGCGAAAATACTTGAGACGAGCATGGATGACATTGAGATGACAATCGCACTTGATCGCTTTCGCGCCAATCGTCAGTTCATAGAAGAATAGTTCTATGCCAAAGTACTATCAAGACAAGGTGTTCGGTCATTATCTATACTTCACGTCGCATTGCATTGTCGAAGCGATGCATGCCCATGCGAGTAACGAAGAGTTGTCGGAAGAGGGGGCGGCCAAGTTTTTTGTGAGGTCGGACGGCTCGACAATCGTTCAGCATCGTGGGCGATTGACGGATCGCGAGATTAGAGGGATTCAAGCATTTATCAAAGTCAACTACCGTGAAATGTACCAACTCTGGGTGACGAAATCTCAGACAGGCTTTTTTATTGGATAACTGCCAGTATACACTGTAATGGGCAAGACGAACCTGACGGACGCGGCGTGGCTGGCACTCACCAACTCCGCGCACCGATTCGATTCTTCAAGGTGAAGGTGGAGATGCCGTAGGGATGATTGCGCGGGCAACGCGCCCTCCCGCCGCCAGTTCTGCGCCTTGCAGCGCAAAGACCTCTTTTACCCCTTGCGCTAAACGTGCGGATTTGGCATAATAGGCGCGTTGCCAAAACAAAAAAGGAATGACAGTGCAGATGGATATCAAGTTCAACCGTCGCAGTTTCGTCAAGGGTGCCGCCGCCGGAGCGTTCCTGCCAAGCTTCAACATCCTCGGCGCGGAAGACGCCACTATCGGCCCCAAGGACGACCAGATCAACGTCGCGATTATAGGATTCGGCGCGGAGGCGCGCGTGCTTTCCGCGTCTCTGGTGCGCATCCCCGGAGTGCGCGTGCGCGCCGTGTGCGACATCTGGAAATTCCAGACGCAGCAGGCGAAAAGCTTCTTCAAGTCTTACGGCATGGACATCGCCACGTACCAGGACTACGGCGACATGCTCGCGAAGGAAGACAAGAACATCGACGCGGTCGTGGTCGCCACGCCAGACTGGATGCACTGCGAGCACACTTGCGCCTGTCTCCGTGCCGGCAAACACGTGTACTGCGAGAAGGAAATGTCCAACCGCATCGAGCTGGCGGCGGAGATGTGTCGCGTGCAAAAAGAGACCGGCAAGCTTCTGCAGATCGGCCACCAGCGCCGCTCCAATCCCCGCTACCGCCACTGCTTCGAGAACGTTGTGCCGAACATGCTCGGTCGCGTCACCACCGCCTACGCGCAGTGGAACCGCACTCTCGCTCCGTTCTTCACGGTGAAGCGCCCGCCGAAGCAGGAGATTCTCACCAAGTACGGATACGAGAACGCGGAGCAGTTCCTCAACTGGCGCTGGTTCTACAAATACGGCGGCGGGTCGATGGTGGACCTCGGCTCGCACCAGATCGACCTCTTCATCTGGGCCTGGGGCGTGCCGCCGTCGAGCGTGCGCGCCGTCGGCGGCAAGGACGCGTTCAACCCGCCGCGCATGGCCTACGACCGCATGTACTGCATCTACGAGTTCAAGATGCCGGACGGCACGAAGAACGAGGCGATATACCAGGTCATCTCCTCCAACGCCCGCGGCGGCTTCTACGAACAGTTCATGGGCGTGAACGCCTCGCTCACGATCGCCGAGATTTCCGCGCGCGGCAACACCGTCCAGCGCGAACTGCGCCAGGGCGGATTCTCCGACGCCGACTGGCAGAAGTTCATCGACAAAGGCTGGATCCTTCCCAGCGAAGGCGACAAGATCAAGAAGGAAGTCACGAAGGACATCGCCGTCGACACGCGCATTTCCGCGCAGGCGAACGGCAATGCCCTCGCCGTGACGATGAACAAGCCCGCCCACATGCCGCACCTCGAGAACTTCTTCGCGGCATGCCGCCACGGCACGCCGCTCAATTGCCCTTGCGAACTCGCTTACGAAAGCGCGGTAGCGGTGTTGGCGGCAAACGTCTCCGCCGACCGCGGGGAAGTCTACCGCTTCAAGCCGGACGAATTCAAAGTGCCGCCGCGCCCGGCCGCCGCCAAAGCATGACTGCGCGACCGAGCCGCGCACGCTGCGGCGACGAGGCCGGTAAATAGCGGATGCGGCGCCGTCGGGCGCGACTTGAACTCCGGGTGGAACTGGCAGGCGATGAAATATGGATGTTCCGTCTGCGCAAGTTCCACGGCTTCGACGAGCTTTCCGTCCGGCGAAACGCCGCCGACGCGGAGTCCTGCGGCGGAAAGCGCGGTTTGGGTTTCCGTGCCGTTTGCGAACTCGTAGCGGTGGCGGTGGCGTTCCGAGATTTCGGACGTCTTGTAGAGTCTTGCGGCGAGAGAGCCTTTCGCGAGGATGCAAGGATATGCGCCTAGTCGCATCGTGCCGCCCTTCTGCTCGACGCCGCGCTGCTCCTCCATCAGGTCGATCACGGGGTGAGACGTGCCGCCGTCGAACTCCGTGGAGTTCGCATTCTTCCATCCAAGGACGTCGCGGGCGTATTCGATTACCGTACATTGCATTCCAAGGCAGATGCCGAGGAACGGGATTCCGTTTTCGCGGGCGTGTTTTATCGCCGCGATCTTCCCTTCGACGCCGCGCGAACCGAATCCGCCGGGCACTATGATGCCGTCCGCCGACGCAAGGACGCGCGTCCCGTGCGCCAGCTCCTCGGCCTCGACCGGCACTACTTCGACTTTGCAGTTTTTCGCCATGCCGGCGTGCTGGAGCGCTTCGTAGATGGATTTATAGGCGTCGCGGACGGCGGTGTATTTGCCGACAAGGGCGATGCGGCACGTCCTCTTCGGCTTGGTCGCTTTCCTGACAAGCGTGTCCCATACCGTGTGCTTTATCGGATTCAGCGGAAGGTGCAGCTGCTTCAACACCTGTTCGTCGAGGCGCTGATCTCTCAGTTCGCGCGGAACGGCGTAGACGCTGTCGGATACATCTTTCTCCTCGATGACGCATTCACGCCGCACGTTGCAGAAGAGGGCGAGTTTTTGCAAATGCTCCTCCGGGATCGTCATCTCCGTGCGGCAGACGAGTATGTCCGGGATGATGCCGATGGCGCGGAGCTGTCCGACAGAGTGCTGCGATGGTTTCGTCTTCAATTCCCCGGCGGCCTTGAGATACGGGACGAGCGTGAGATGCACGAAGCACGTGTTCTCCGGCCCGGCCTCGAACCTGAACTGTCTCGCGGCCTCGAGGAACGGCAGGCTTTCTATGTCGCCGGAGACGCCGCCGATCTCGCACAGGACGATGTCGCAGTCGTGCTCGCCCGCAGAGCGCATCGCCGCCTTGATCTCGTCCGTTATGTGCGGCACGACCTGAACCGTTCCGCCGAGATAGCCGCCCGCGCGTTCGCGCGCCAGCACTGCGGAATAGATGCGCCCGGACGTGAAATTGCTCGCCTTGGTGCAGGTGACGCCGGCGAACCGTTCGTAGTGGCCGAGATCGAGATCCGTCTCGGCCCCGTCGTCCGTGACGAACACCTCGCCGTGCTGGTACGGCGACATCGTGCCGGGGTCTACGTTCAGGTACGGGTCGAGCTTCTGCATGAACACCCTGTAGCCCCTGCTCTTGAGCAGCAGCGCGAGCGAGGCGCTCGTCACGCCCTTGCCGAGCGAGCTTACCACGCCGCCCGTTATGAACACGTATTTGACTTTTCTTTTCATTGCCTTTGCCCCTCGATGCATTTGCGGAACGCCGCGAAAAGATACGCGCTGTCGTGCGGGCCGGGGCAGGATTCGGGGTGGTACTGCACCGAAAAAGCAGGAAGCGTCTTGTGGCGCACGCCCTCGACAGTCCCGTCGTTGAGATTCACGTGCGTCGCTTCGAGGCAGTCCGGCAAAGAGTCGGCGACGACGGCGAAGTTATGGTTCTGGCTCGTGATCTCCACTTTCCCCGTGGCGAGGTTCTTCACGGGGTGGTTGCATCCGTGGTGCCCGAACTTCAGCCGGGCGGTCTTCGCGCCGCAGGCGAGCGAGAGTATCTGGTGCCCCAGGCATATGCCCATCATCGGCACTTTGCCAAGCAGACGCCGTACGTTCTCGATGGCGTAGGTGACTGCGGCCGGATCTGCGGGGCCGTTCGAAAGGAACACGCCGTCTGGCTTGAGCGCAAGCACGTCCTCGGCTTTCGTATGCGCCGGCACCACGGTCACTCGCGCCCATGACGCAAGCGAGCGCAGGATATTGGTCTTCACTCCGAAATCATAGCAGACGATGCGGGGAAGCTGTTGCCGTATCTCGCCGGCGGAAAACTCGTATGCCTCTTTGCACGTCACCTTCGCTGCGTAGTCCTGCCCGTCGAGGCCTGGCCATTCACGCGCAAGGGCGATGGCCCGGCTTTCCGGAACTTCCGGATCGGCCACCATCAGATATGCCTTTCTGTTTCCGTGATCGCGTATGTGAATCGCGAGCGCGCGCGTATCCACGCCGTAGATGCCGGGCACTCCGTTTCCCGCAAGGTAATCGTCAAGCGACAATTCGCTGCGCCAGTTGCTTGGCCGCGCCAGGTCGCCGATCACAAGGCCGGACAGAAACAAGGCGCGGCTTTCCACGTCCGCGCCATTGGTTCCATAGTTGCCGACTTCGGCAGTCGTCAGGACGACGAACTGCCCGGCGTATGACGGATCGGTGAGAATCTCCTGATAGCCGCTCATGCCGGTATTGAACACGACTTCTCCGAGCGCGTCCTTTTTCGCGCCGAACGCGACGCCGCGGAACACCATTCCGTCGTCCAGCGCGAGGAACGCCCTCCGCTCCCGCTCTGCTTGCCATTTTAACGAGTAATCCATAATGGACTTTATTAGCAAAACCCATGCCAAGACCAATAACCACCTTTGGAACGTTCGGTCTCTTACAATTAGTGTAATTAGCCCTGCACTCTTCATGCCATTGTTGTAAAAGTCCTTACACGCTTCCATAATGTAGAGCGCGCTCTTCAAATAATTGAAGAGCGCGCCCGATAAGTGTTCGTTATCTTTGGTATGGTCTGTGATTATCTGCCGTACTTCTTATTGAACATCTTTATGATTTTCTTGGCGGTTTCTGGACTGTTTGTTGTTTCTTCCCATTGTTCGACCATGTCTGCGTCTTTTTTCTTATCCACGATGTAGAACTGAATGTTCTGTTTTTCAAACGGGGCGAGAGAACTGTAAATCTGGAAGGTCATATCGGATTCAGATGAAGCAGGTATTATAGAATAAATCGTACCTTCGGAGTCTGCTTCAATCTTGTAGCAAACGAAACCGTCCATACCTGTTGCACAATCAACTTTCAACTGATAACGGCGGGATTTGAATACGCCATTTGCACGTTCCTGGACGGCATCTGTAGTATTCGCAACAAACATTCCCGTAAGAGACTCTAGTGGCGTACCATTGTCTTTTAAGTATTTCGCACCACCATCCTTCTCCATCTTTTTCTTGAAATCTGCGAATGTCATTTCGTGTGTTGTGCCATTTACTATCCAGCACCATTTAGAGGCGTCTGAGATTTTGACCTTTTCTTTTAGAGCACCCGACACGTGGATGTGCGCTTTCCAAGCGGTATCGTCATATTCTGCCAATGCCTTACGAAAAAGCTTGTCCACTCCAGCGTCTATGTTTGAAACGAACTTATCTTCATCTTTTGCTTTTTGCTTACCTGCCTTGTAATTGCGACTTGCATTTTCATTTTCGGCAGCTTCGCACGCCTTTCCGTTGTATTCGATGGCTTTGATGAGTTCGTTTGCAATGTTGTCGTCTATCTTGCGATAGACATACATTGTCTGCGACGATCCATTCACAAGAGGGACTTTCTTGGTTTTTCCAAGGAATGTATAGAATCCACGTTTTAGCCTGGCACCTTCCACATATTCGTCGTCCGTTTCTATGTATCCGAAATAATGGCCATGCATGGATGGGCTATCGGGTCGTACTATCACATGTCCGCGTTCGACATGAGCGACAACGCAGTAATATGTGCCGTCGGGATCGTTGAGGTACGAAACGCTTTTCTTGCGGCGATCTTCCATTTCAGGATTGAAACTGCCGCACAAATCAAGCATAGAAACATTGTCAGGAAGAACAATGACATTAGGAGCAACGGATTTATAACGCCCCTCGGTGTTGTACTGGTCTTCGAATTCAATTCCACTGGTACCCTGTGGAAATGTACCCTCGTAGAAAAGTGCGTCGGTATCGCGCAACTTCTTCAATTTGGGCATTGTACTTTTGCCGTTGTCGTTTACAACCAGTCTATTGTCTTTTCTAGACTCGTTATCGCACGATGGGATCGCAATCCACAACACGAGGAATGCAGCTACACACAGAATGACCTTGCCTTTTATCCCGCTCTTCCAAAGAGTGACTGTTTTGTCTTTTGTCGTCATTGCCAACGTCTTGGCCTTGGCAACAAAAGCGTTGCGCCCTTCTTTTGTCTTTAGCATGGAAACGTGCTCCATGGTTTTTTCCTTGGCGTTGCCAAGTATTTCTTTTGCGGATTTCATTTTTGCGCCTCATCTTCTTGTGCCCACGTTTTGTTTCAATCACGGTCAGAGAATTGGGCTTGTTCTCTTTCCATGTCGCCACACGGCAGACGGACACAAAATGAGGATAAATTAAAACCTCTCTTCGCGTCTCGCCGGAGGTTGTGAGATTACCTTGATAGAAACACGAAGAGAGGTAAACGCATGATGCGTTTCCTCTGCCAAGTGTCGTCTATCTTGAAACTTCTCACATTTCCGGCGACGACTGCTTTGCAGCATTACTTTAAATCATCTTGTCACTCCGCTTAGGTGCGGTACGCTCGGCGAGCGCATCATGCCATTGCGGCGACCGTGGCGAGGCGTTGCCCCGCCTATGACCGTTTCACTGTTTTGTGGTTTTCGTTCCTTTCATTGCAGTTAATCAGTCTTGAAATGGATTAAGCAACTGAACCGCGAAGTCTGACATGTCGCGCACATTGCGAGTGACGAGAGTCATACCATGGCAGAGTGCCGTGGCTGCGATTTGAGAATCAATCACGGGCGGAGTTTTGCCGGCTTTCTGTAGATTCGCGACCACCTTGCCCCACAAGTTTGACACATCGTAATCAAAAGGGACAATCCTGTCTCCGTAGATTTCGCGACATTCATCAAGCCATCGCGCCAAAGCAATCTTCTTTGAATCATCATTGCGCCGTTCCACACCCTTACGCAACTCGCCAAACACGACAGCGGGAACGAAAAGGTCGCCTTCGTCCACAGAACCAAGCCATTCCATTACCCTCGTATCTGGCCGCGATCGAGCTGTTTCACTGATGATACAAGTGTCGAGGAGGAACTTCACGCAAACATGCCTTCCGCAAAAATAGATTCACGATTTCTACCTGTATCTTTGTCTCGTTCAAGATCAAGTTCTGACAAATCAACAGGACAGCTCCGAAGAAAATCAACAAAAGACTTGCGTTTCCGAGAGGATGTTGCTCTTGGCTTCGTGAATATTTTCGCTGCTGCATAATCAGCATACGTGATGATGACAAGAGATGGAACACCATGTCGAGTCACAATCTGTGGCTCGCCCATGAATGCACGCTTGAAGAACTCCTTTACGGGAGTTTCGGCGTCGTTTAATTCCAATGTTGCCGGCATGTGTTTGCACTTTCTTTTCGGACGCCGCTCATTATACTATAAATTGGTTATTAGGGGAATCATGAAAACTTCAGTAGGATCATCGCTCTTGTGCATGAGGTGGTTTTAAATGCCATACGAATAACCTTTTTGCATGTCATGCCGACAATCGTCTGTCGAGGTCGGCAAAGGCATTCTCGATTGCCTCGACATGATACAGTTCGTACATTCCCACCGCATAATCGACAAGGTTCTTCTGCGAGAGGCGACGATAGGCGACGTCGGCAGTGACGCCAAGGTGCTCGGCATATCGCTCAAGCAGATAGATGAAGAAGCTGAACTCTTTGCTCATGTCACACCATCCTCAGATAGGCCGAGTTCTTCGGCGAGCCTGTGATTCTTTCGCTCTCCCAGATATTGAATATTCCCTCAGGACCAAACTGCCACATCTCCATCGCCGGATTCACAAGCATGCCGTACGTCTGCGACTCCAAGAATAGACCGAGGGCCTCTTTGTCGCCATAGCCGTACTTCTCCATGATCCGGCGCACGACCTCCTCGTCGTAATAGTCGAGAATTTCTACAGATACACTGTTCATACGATTTGCACCTCCAGAAACGTCAGACATCCCAGCGCGGCTTCCGTCTTCATCGCGAACTGATCCTTGAGACGTTGCGGCAAGAGTCTGCGCAACGCCTCTTCCTCGGAATATGCCCCCTTGAAATAGAGGTTAAGTACAGGCATCGTGTTGTCGTTGGCTACGGGACCGGATACGATATCGTAATCATCGTCTATTTGAATTCCGGTTCTGTTGCGAGTCACGTATTTTAACCATGCAGCGTCAGGCTTGTCAAAGCGAAGCACCTTCAGTCCGATTGCTGCCTCATCGTCAAATTCATAAACCGATACAACGGCGGCCCCTTCACCACGTCGAAGAACAGCAGTCCGAGCCCAGCGTGCCGCCTGCTCGCTACTGGACGTAAGGTAGAATGCACGGCCAAAATCCAACGCCCTGACACTCGGCATCAATTTTGGCAACGTTACCTCAACATTGCTTCCGTGGTACAACCGCATCTTTTTCTTACAGCCTTTCAGAACCTTTTCAGTAGCGATCTCACCTTCTCCTCTGGCCCACAGAACATACTGTGACCCCAAAAGACAAGCGCATTATACCATATTTGGGGTGATCCGTGCCTGATAAAAATCAGTAAGACCTTTCGCTTTTCTGCTCCAAGTAGTTTTCAAGAGCCTTGTACAGCACCTTATACCCGCCGGGCGTGGGATAGTCACCCGTGAAGTACCAGTCGCCGATGTTCCCACCGAGACATTTGCGGAGGCCGGCGACCGTCTGGTACACGACGGCTACCTCAGCCTTCATGCCGGGCGGCGTCAGCAGCCGCGCGATTTCCGCATTATGCTCGGCATCGGTGAAACGCGCGTAGAGTTCATGGAGCGGCGTCTGGCGCAGTTCGCGCACGGCGTCGCTGCCGAGCAGGTTCACGAGCGCGCGAAAAGCGACAAGCTCGCCCAAGGTCGACATGTCTATGCCGTAGCAGTCGGGATAGCGTATCGGCGGGGCGGAGGACGCAATGACTATGCGCTTCGGTCCAAGCCGGTCGAGCATCGGCAGGATCGCGTTCTTCATGGTGTTGCCGCGGACTATGGAATCGTCCAGCACGACGAGCGTGTCGCCCGCGCCGACAAGCCCGTAGGTGACGTCGTAGACATGCTTGTAGAATTCGCGCCGCGCCGCCGCGTCGGCGATGAACGTCCGGAACTTCGCGTCCTTGACGGCGATTTCGCCGAAACGTATTTTCCCGTATTCCTCGAAAAGCCGTTCAAGCAATCCATGGAATGCGATACGGGCGGAGTTCGGTATGTAGCTGAAAAAGATGCTTTCGAGCGGAGCCTCCGCCGCCTTGAGGATTCCCGGCAGAAGCTCGGCGCCGAGCGCCTTGCGTTCGCGGTGTATGTCGCGGTCGTTGGCGCGCGAGAAATATATGCGTTCGAAGGAGCAGGGGCGCGGCGTGGTTTTTACGGACGAGATGGATTCGGCCATACGGACTTCTCCGTCCGGAGAAACCACCAGCGTCCCTCCGGGCGGAATCTCCTTCACGTCCTCCGGCGACACGTCGAAAGCGGCCTGGATTGCGGGACGTTCGCTTGCCACGGCAACAACCTCGTCGCTGACGTAACAGAAGCCGGGGCGGATGCCGTGCGGATCGCGCGTGGCGAACGCCCAGCCGTCTCCTGTCGCGCCGCAGAGCGTCCACGCGCCGTCGGCGTTCTCCAGCGCCGTGCGCAGGGCGGCGGCGACGTCCGCGCCGCGCTCCAGTTCGTGCGCCACCAGTTCGGTCACAAGATATCCGTCGGCCTTGCTCGTCGGGAACGAGCCGTGCCGGCTGTAGTCGGCGAAGAGCGTCGCCGCGTTCGTGAGGTTGAAGTTTCCCGCAAGCAGCAAAGTGTGGGCCAGTTCGCTCGATTCGTGGACGAACGGATGGCAGAACGCCACGTCGTTCCTCCCGAAGGTCGCGTACCGCAAGTGCCCGAGGAATATTCGCGCCGGCACGGCCTCTCTCCTGCCGATCATTCCGAGAATGTCGGCAAGCGGCGTGGACGATGCCGACTTGAACATCTGGAAAGGCGGCGATCCGGGCGCAGGTTTGGCGCTGAGGATTGCCGCGCCCGCGCCGTCCTGCCCCCGGTTGTGCTGCTTTTCAAGAAGGAGCGAAAGCTTAGTTCCGCCGTAGTCGCCGGCGGCGGACGGCGGCTTTCTCAAGACCGCCATCGCAACCGCGCATTCGTGCTTCATGTCGTCGGACATGGCTTTCAGTAGATAAAGAGCATGTCGCGGTATTTCGGAAGCGGCCAACGCGATGCCGCGACCTTCCTTTCCAGCGAATCGGCGGCCGTGCGCAGCGCTTGCATTGCGGCGAGCGTGTCGGCGCAGTCCGAACGCAGCAGCGCGTCGTCGAGTTTCGCGATGCCGGCTTTCAGCGCGTCGAGCCCCGTACCAAGCTCGACGAGCTCCTCGCGGACGGCGGTGGTTCCGGACGCGACGCCTACGCTGTTGGCCGCTTCGTATGCCTGCGCCGTCTCTAGGTATTCCGCCTTCACTGCGGGCAAGATGAGTTCGGAGGCGATGTCGCGCGCGCACGCGCCTTCGATGCGGACTTTCTTCGCGTATTCTTCGAGAAATATCTCGTGGCGGCTAGCAAGCTCGCGCCTCGTCATCACGCCGTATTTCTCGAAAAGCGCGGCGTTGTCCGCATCGGCGAGCGCGGCAAGCGCCGAAGGCGTGTCCGGCGCGTTCGGCAGACCGCGCTTTGCCGCCTCTCTGGGCCATTCGCTTTCGTAGCCATTGCCGTTGAACACGACGCGCTTGTGCGCCTTGAGAGAAGATTGCAGGATGTTCTGAAGCGCCTCGTGGAAGGCTGCGGTGTGTTCGCCGGGCTTTGCCTTTCCCGCAGTGCCGCTCGCCTCTAGTTCTCCGGCGATGCGGTCCACCGCCTCGGCGACGATGGTGTTTAGGACCGTCATCGGACCCGAACAGCACACGCTCGACCCCGGCGCGCGGAATTCGAACTTGTTGCCGGTGAACGCGAACGGCGAGGTGCGGTTGCGGTCCGTCGCGTCCTTGGGAATCACGGGAAGCGTATCGACGCCGATCTTCATCGCGCCGCCGCCCTTTGACTTCGCTCCGCCGCCCTTCTCGAGCCGGTCGAGCACGTCCGCGAGCTGGTCGCCCACATAGACGGAGATCACGGCCGGCGGCGCCTCGTTCGCGCCGAGGCGGTGGTCGTTGCCCGCGCCCGCCACGGACGCGCGCAGGAGGTCGGCATGTTTGTCCACCGCCTCTATGATCGCGCAGAGCATCGTGAGGAATACCGCATTCTCGTCGGGGTTCGTGCCGGGGTCTAGCAGGTTCTTGCCGCCGTAGGCTACGGACCAGTTGTTGTGCTTGCCGGAACCGTTCACGCCGGCGTAGGGCTTCTCGTGGAGAAGGCACTTGAGACCGTGTTTCTCCGCGACGCTGCGCAGCGTGTCCATCACGACCATGTTGTGGTCGCTTGCGAGGTTCAGTTCCTCGAACTGCGGCGCAAGCTCGAACTGCGCGGGCGCGACCTCGTTGTGGCGCGTCTTCGCGGGAATGCCTAGCTTCCACAGTTCGCGCTCCACGTCGTTCATGAAGGAAAGCACGCGGTCGGGGATCGTGCCGAAGTAGTGGTCTTCGAGCTGCTGGCCCTTCGCGGACGGCGCGCCGAAGAGCGTGCGCCCCGTCAGCACAAGGTCGGGACGCTTCTCCCAGTATTTCTTGTCGACGAGGAAGTATTCCTGCTCCGCGCCGAGCGTGCAGCCGGTGTGCGCGTCCCCGCGCCCGAAGAGCTTCATCAGCCGCTTCAGCGACTTGTCGAGCGCCTGCATGGAGCGGAGAAGCGGAGTCTTCTTGTCGAGCGACTCGCCCGTGTACGCGCAGAACGCGGTCGGGATGCAGAGCGTCGCGCCGTTGGAGTGCCGCTTGATGAACGCGGGGCTTGTGGGATCCCACGCCGTGTAGCCGCGCGCCTCGAAAGTGGAGCGGATGCCGCCGGACGGGAACGACGAGGCGTCCGGCTCGCCCACGATGAGGTTCTTGCCGGAAAAGAGCATGATCGGCTCTCCGTCCTTTATTTCAAGGAAAGAATCGTGCTTCTCGGCGGTGGAGCCTGTCATCGGCAGGAACCAGTGCGTGTAGTGCGTCGCGCCACGGTCCATCGCCCAGTGGCGAATGCCGTGCGCCACCTCGCCCGCGATGGATGGATCGAGCGGCTTGCCCTCCCGGATCGTGGCCTGGAGCTTCTTCGCCGTCTCCTTGCTCAGGTAGGTTCGTATCGCCTCGTCGCCGAACACGTCTTCGCCGAAGTGCGTCGCATTCTTTGTCTCTTCCGTCATGTTGCGTTTTCCTTTCCGGGACTTTGCCCGCGAACCACTTAGCACACACCGTGCCAACGCGCAAAGTTGACAGTTGGTAGATGTTAGATGGCAGTAAAAGCCCTAGTCCATTACATGCCGTGTAAAAGCTTTTTCACACGCCTTACACATCCATGCATGTGCGAACATACAGGATGTGGCAAGGGCGCCATCGCCCTTGCAGCAAGGCCAGGGCGGTGGTTTTGACATAGTTTTTTCCTATTGAATTATTGAGGTAATTTCCGATTACCCTTTGCCATCGCGCATGGGATATAATACTCCGCACCGACACCAATGAGGAGATTTCGGTAATGAGTGAAGAAAAGACAGACAGGCAGGAATTGAACCGCAACCTTGCGCAGATGCTCAAGGGCGGCGTGATCATGGACGTGACGACGCCCGAACAGGCGAAGATCGCCGAGGCGGCCGGCGCGTGCGCGGTGATGGCGCTGGAGCGGATTCCCGCCGACATCCGCGCGGCGGGGGGCGTCTCCCGCATGAGCGACCCCGCTATGATCAAGGGCATACAGGCCGCGGTCTCGATCCCCGTCATGGCGAAGTGCCGCATCGGACACATCGCCGAGGCACGCATCCTAGAGGCAATCGAAATCGACTACATCGACGAGTCGGAAGTCCTCTCGCCGGCCGACGATACGCGGCACATCGACAAGACGAAGTTCGCCGTGCCGTTCGTCTGCGGCGCGCGCGATCTCGGCGAAGCGCTCCGCCGCATCGGCGAAGGCGCGACGATGATCCGCACGAAAGGCGAGCCGGGAACGGGCGACGTGGTGCAGGCCGTGCGGCACATGCGCAAGATGCAGAGCGAGATCCGTCATGTGGTGTCGCTTCGCGAGGACGAGCTGTACGAGGCGGCGAAGGAACTCGCCGCGCCGCTGGATCTCGTGAAGTTTGTCCATGAGAACGGCAAACTCCCGGTCGTGAACTTC
>JAFPNP010000136.1 GCA_017411125.1 Kiritimatiellia bacterium | reverse complement strand
TCGTCGTTGACGAACACCTCGTCGACGTCGCACGGGAACACGATGTGCGATTCGAGCGTTGGCGTCTCTGGAGGGATGTCGCCTGGACGGTACGCGACAAGACCGAGCGCATCGCGACCGCGCTGCGCACCGGCCCAGAACGGACGGAGATGGAGCGTCTTCTGGTGCGGACCGTTCCCCTCGGGAATCTTCTTGCGCCCGTAGGGATCGCGCCGTCCGTCGGCGATGAAGTAGGCGCGCGGGATGCGGTTTGTGGAGGCGAAGTCCACGGACAGCGGGATGTCCATGTTCCAGTAGTTTGCGCCAGCGGTGCCGAGCGAGACGTTCTTGCCAGTCCAGAGCACGCGCACCTTCTCTGGTTCCTCGCCCCACATCGACACCACCGTGCGCGGCGTGCGCGCGGCGAGTTCGCGGATGGCGGCGTCAGGACGCCACTCGGAAAGCTCGAACGGCAGTGGCGGCGTCTCGCGCGTGCCCGGCAACGGCGCGGCTAGCCCGGCAACGCGCAGGTAGGTGGCCATGCCGCCAAGTCCAAAGAGATAGTCGTAGTCGCGGCTGTGCGCGCCGGCGAGGCGCCCGGACGGCGTGAAAGACGACGCGGCCACGTCGCTCCAGAAGAGGCGCAGCAGTCGCTCGGCGCGGTCGATCACTCCCTTGTCGCGCGCGAACTGGCGCAGGCGGTGGAGGCAGTTGAGGTCGACTGCCGTGTAGGTAGGGCTACAATACTCGCACACTCCGCATATCGCCGTGTTGAGGATAAACTCGTCGAGGCGCTTCACGCCCGCCTCCAAGACGTCCGCCCGGCCGTACGCCTCGCCAAGCAGCACGAGGTTGACAGCGTTCATGAGCGCGATGTTCGTGTAGGAGCTGCGCACGCGATGGCTGATGCTGCCCTCGATGGCGAGTTCGCAGAGACGGTCGAACTTGGCGCGCTGGTCTGGCGTGAGCCGATCCCGGTAGTCGCGCGCGATGAGGGAGCCCTCCTGCATACAGAAGTCGACGGCATTGTGGTCCATCACGAAGCCGTCGCGCGCGTACCAGCGGAAGTTGCCGTACGTGCGAGATTCCGGATTGCGGTCCTGCAGCTCGGCGGCCACGTCGAAAAGCACGTCCAACTTTTCCAGTCCGACGTTCGCGCGCAGGATGTTGTAGGCTCCTGCAAAGAGTCCTACGCTCGAAAGCGTGCGGTCGCGCCGCTCGGCCTGTCGCACGAGGCCGCGCAGCGTCCCGTCAGCGCGGGCGCGCACGGGATCTGGCGATGGCCGCGCGGCGGACAACGCGATGGGGAGCACGAGGATGGCAGGGATGAGTATTTTATGGTTCATGTTTTCGATCCTGTCCTATTTGACATCATGCAACGAACAAAGCGGATCAGAAGCGGGCAGCGCGGGAGGAGCCAGAGTTCCATCTTGCCGTCTGCCCGCGTCTTGACCGTAGCCTGTCCCCTGCGATTCCCGCAGATGAAGACGGGCAGGCCGGAGATGGAATCAGCCACGAGCACGCGCGTCTGTCTGTTGAGACTGTCGAATGCCGACTCAGGCGCACGGAGCGTGACGCCCGCGAGAGAGACCTCGCCCGAGACCGTGAGAATCTCGGCAGAGTCCGTGAAGCGCAATTCCGCGCCGTTTTCCGTCTCGAGCCCAGCAAGCGTGAGGGCGGAACGCCACTCGAACGCGCCCTGCGCGCCGACCTTGAGCTTCGTTTCAGGCGAAATGCCGCCCGGCACCGCAAGTGCGCCTCCGACAATCTCCAGCGTGCCGGGACCGGCCACAGGATCCTCGAACGTCACGGTGCCGCCGGTCGCGTCGATCGCGAGCGTCGCGCCCGCGTGCACGTATGCCGCGCGGTCTGCCGGCGTGGTGGTCGTCGTGATGTTCGCCGCCGGTCCGTACGTCCAGCCGTCCGGCACGCACAGCACCGGGCGTCCGCTCCGCGCGACGAGCGTGAGCGGCGTGTTCGCGCCTGCGGGCGAGAAGCTTGTCGAGACCGTCCGCCACACGTCCGGCAGGTTGACCGAGAGCGTGTCCGCGAACTCCAGCGCAGACGCTGCCGTCGCGGGATACATCGTCCTGGTGATGAACAGCGTGCCGGCCCCGCCGTACTGCTGGCAAGCGCCGCCGCGAAGCCGCGACTCGATGCGCATCGTGCCGTCGACGACGATCTTCTGCGGTTCCGCCGTCCATTGGTAGAACGTGCCGTCCGCGCTGTTCGGGCCGCGGAACGTCAGCATCGCGCCCGACGCGACGCGGAATCCCGCGTTCTTCACGTCAAACGCGCCGGTCTGGTTCGTGATCGTCACGCGCCCGGCCTCGACGAACAGACGCGACATGTCGGGCTTCGCCGGACGCTTCGTGAACGACAGGCGCGGATAGGTGACGTAGCCCGTCGTGCGGATGTCGCCGCACACGTGCATGATGGGCGCTTGCTTGCTCCCCGCCGCCGTCACCCCGCCGCCGAAGACGAGCGGACCGGCCGCAGCCGCGTAGAGCGTGAAGCGGTTGTTTCCGTTTCCTGCGATGCGCGCGTCGCAATCCACGCGCTGGGAAACGGCCGAAGTCGAGTAGAGCGTCGCGTTGGGCGTTCCCGAATAGCCGCCGTTGACGTTGAGGTACGAAATCGGCTGTCCGAGGCCATCCGAAACCCTGAACGAGCTGACTGCGGTCGCGCGGAATACGATCTGGCTGACGGCCGACGGATTGCCGCCCACGTCGTAAACCGTATCTACGACGTCGTCCACGGCGCCGAACGCCATCGGGTAGCGCGTCTTGGATGTCGGCGGCTCGACTCCGCACGACCAGTTCGCCGCCGTGCTCCAGTAGGGCGAGGTCGGCGAATGCCCGATCCATTCGTAGCGGTATGCGCCGTCCGGTCCCGTGACGGTCTTTTTCACGAGGACGATGTTGCCGCCTTCGCGCTTGAGGACGGCGCCGCTTGTCGCGCCGGAGAGCGTGATCCGGTCCGTGTAGTCGTCGATGGCGTCCGAGCCGGTGTTCACGAGGATGGGCGTCGCGCCGGTGGTGAACGAGTCGAGCACGGTCACGTTGATGCGCGCCGAGGGGTCGATGCTCCAGCTTGCGGCGTACACGCCGTTCCCTTCGCCTGCAGACATGTTGAGCGTCGCGCCCGCGCCGAGGACGAGACGTTCCGCGACGAGTGGGATGTAGTTGCCTGAAGTCGCGACGCTGGGGATCGTGAGCGTGGCGTTGTTAGACACGGTCACGCAGCTGAACGCGCGCGCGCCGTCCCACGAGTAGGAGTTGGCGCCCTTTGTAGGTTTCAGCTCCATCGTGCCGCCGCCCATGACGGTGAGAGAGGCGGCGCCCTTCACGCCGAGGGAGAGCTTGACGGTACGCGTGACGGAGGAATCGTTCCAGTCGCGCGTGTCGACCGTGATGTCGCCAGACGCGAAAGGATAGACCTCGCGCCCGCCCATGTCGTCCATGTCTGCCGTGGGCCGGATCGTCGTGGGGCCCTCGATGCAGAAGTAGCGGTTGGGAACACTCCCGTAGATGAGGAACGGATAGGCTTGCGAGAAGACGAGCGTGGAGACCTTGAGGACGGGCCTGGCCTCGGCGGTCATGTTCTGGATGGTGTCCAGGACGAGCGGGCCGTCGCACATGATCGTGCGGGCGTCGGACACTTGGAGCGCAAAGCGGACCACGGTGCCGGACGCTTCCGCGAACAGCCTGTCGTAGGCCGTGGTGCCGTTGGGCAGGTCGGTTACGTAGACCGTGCCGCCGGTAAGCGAGAGACTCGCTGTCGGGTCGATGGCTGGAACGGCGTTGAAACGTATCGTGCCGCCACCAATCGCAAGCATACAGCCGGCGGCGAATTCCGCCTCGCCGCGGAAGATGTATTCGCCGTCGGAAACGGTCAACACGCTGTTCGTGGAAAAGACGTTGATGCGGTGCGAAGACTGTCCTCCGTTCTGCAAATAGGTGATGCGGCAGTCGGCGGCGGATGGGGTCCCTCCCCCTTCCACCGCAGGGGGGCCTATGCGGTACGACGAATACGTTCCGCCGTCTATCTGGATCGCGTTCGCGCCACTGTAGGTCGTGTGGATGAGCTGGACGCTGCCGGCAGTCAAGGACAGCTTTGCGCCGTCCCCAACGAGG
>JAFPNP010000135.1 GCA_017411125.1 Kiritimatiellia bacterium | reverse complement strand
TCCTCGTCCGTCACGATGCAGATATGGGAGTATATCTTCGTATTTAGGTTGTCTGGTATCAAGCCGTCGCCAATGCCCATCTGAAGATGCGTCCCGACGGTTCCTCCAGCGAGTATCGCAGCATTCTGCGGCTCGACGGCCCATATCTCGATTTCGGGGTTCTGGGCCTTCAGGACCTCGCCGATGCCGCTCAGCGTGCCGCCGGTGCCTATGCCGCTGCAGAAACCGTGAATGGGGCGCGCGGCCTGTTCCATTATCTCAAGCGCGGTGTGATGACGGTGCGCTCGCGGATTGGCGGGATTCGAGAACTGCTGCGGCACGTACACGTTCGGATCGGAGCGGCGCATCTCCTCGGCCTTGCGCACGCATTCGGCGATTGCGTCGCCGATATTACCGGCGTCGTGGACGAGCACCACCTCCGCGCCGTAATGGCGCATGAGCTTGCGGCGTTCCTCGCTCACGCTGTCCGGCATGACAATCACGGTACGGTAGCCGCGCACCGCGCCCACGAGCGCAAGACCTATGCCCTGGTTCCCGCTCGTCGGCTCCACGATCACCGAACCGGGTTTCAGCACGCCGTCCCGCTCTGCTTCCAGAATCATGTTGTAGGCCGTGCGAGTCTTGATAGAGCCCCCCACGTTGAGGGCCTCGAACTTCACCAGCACCTCGGCGGAGCCAGGGGCGACCATGCGGTGAAGGCGGACGAGGGGCGTGTGCCCGATGGCGTCGAGGACTGTGTCGCAGATCATTGCGCGGCGGTTCCTTCCTCTTGCCCGTCCTCGGGCTCGGATTCCGCAACGGAAATGGACACGAGCTTCGCGCCCTCCGTGAGGCGCACAAGACGCACGCCCATTCCGCCGCGTCCAACGACTGCAATATCAACGACGCGCTGGCGCACCATGAGACCGTCCGAGGTGATGGAAACTATCGACTCGTCGTCGCGCACGGCGTGCGCGGCGACAACGCGGCCGTTGCGGTCCGCGCCCTTTATCGCCACGACGCCCATTCCGCCGCGGTGCTTGCGCTCGTAGGCGCTGAACTCGGTGCGCTTGCCAAATCCATTCTCGGTGGCGACAAGCAGCGTCTTGGAGTCGTCCACCACGTCGAGCGAACACACCGCGTCGCCCTCGCGCAGCTTGAACCCGCGCACGCCTCCGGCGGCGCGGCCCATGCGACGCACCTCCGACGAACTGAAGCGCGTGCCCATGCCGTTGCGCGTAAGCATCATCACATCCTCACCCGGCTTGACGATGCGCACGCCGACGAGAGTGTCGCCTTCGTCGATGAGAATGGCGCGTATGCCGTTGCGGTTCACGTTCTTGAACTCGCCGAGGAGAGTCTTCTTCACGGTGCCCTGTTCGGTGGCGAACATAACGTCCACGTCTCCGTCGAAGGAGCGGATCGGAAGAAGCTGGAGCACCTGCTCGCCTTCCTGCAGGTTGAGGAAATTGACGAGCGGCTTTCCAAAGCTGGTGCGCGGCGCCTCCGGTATCTCGTAGGCGTCCTTGAGGAACAGCCTGCCCTTGTTCGTGAAGAACATGAGCGAGTCGTGCGTCTCGGCCACGAACACGAGGCGGAGGAAGTCCTCCTCCTTTATCTGGGCGCCTTTTATGCCACGCCCGCCGCGCCCCTGCTCCTTGTACTCGGTGAGCGCCACGCGCTTCACGTAGCCGCGGTTGGAGAGAGTTATGACGCACGGCTCGTCGGCGATAAGGTCTTTGATCGAAACCTCGTTCTCGTCGGCGGTGATCTGTGTGCGACGCGCGCCGTCCTTGCCGGATCCGAATTTCTCCTTCAGCATGGCAAGGTCGTCCTTGATGATCTGATAGACGCGCGCGGCATCTACGAGAATTGCCTGCAGGTCGGCAATCTTGGCAAGGAGGTCGGCAAGTTCTGCCTCCAGTTTCTCACGCTCCAGCCCGGTGAGCTGGTAGAGGCGCATGTCGAGGATAGCATTGACCTGCGGCTCGGTGAAACCATATGCGGCGACGAGCTGCCCTTTGGCGTCCTCGCGGTTCTTCGAGGCGCGTATGATGCGCACCACGTCGTCGAGATGGGCGATGGCGAGCAGAAGGCCGTCGAGGATGTGCCGACGCGCCTCGGCCTTCTTCAGATCGAACTTCGTGCGGCGCGTGATAACCTCGAAACGGTGATTCACGTAACAGCGGAAGAAGTCCTTGAGGTTGAGTATCTTCGGGCGTCCCTGGTCGATGGCAAGCATGTTCGCGCCAAACGTCGTCTGCAGCTCGGTGTGCTTGTAGAGATGGTTCAGCACGATCTGACCCACGGCGTCGCGCTTCAGCTCCACGACGATCCGTATATCCTCGGACGACTCGTCGCGGATATCGGAGATTCCGTCGATCACCTTGTCCTTCACGAGTTCGGCCATGTGCTTGATCATCTCGGCCTTGTTCACCGCGTAGGGCAGCTCGGTGATGACGATCCTCTCGCGGTCGTTCTTCCACGGCTCTATCTCGGCGGTGCCGCGCACGCATATCTGGCCGCGCCCGAGCTTGTACATCGCCGTTATGCCGTTGCGGCCGCAAATCTGGGCGCCGGTGGGGAAGTCCGGCCCCTTCACGAACCGCATCAGATCGTCCACTGTGCAGTCGCGGTGGTCCACGTAATAGGTTATGCCGTCGCAGAGTTCGCCGAGGTTGTGCGGAGGGATGTTCGTCGCCATGCCGACCGCGATGCCGCTGGATCCGTTGAGAAGCAGATTAGGCAGCTTGGCCGGGAGGACGGACGGTTCCAGCAGCGTCTCGTCGAAGTTCGGCACCATGTCGACAGTGTCCTTCTCGAGATCGCCCAGCATCTCGTCCGTGATGCGCTGCATCCGCACCTCGGTGTAGCGCATCGCGGCAGGCGGGTCGCCGTCGATCGAGCCGAAGTTTCCGTGCCCGTCGACCAGCGGAATGCGCAGCGAGAAAGGCTGGGCCATGCGCACGATAGTATCGTATATGGACGAGTCGCCATGCGGGTGGTACTTACCCATCACCTCGCCGACAACGCGGGCGGACTTCTTGTGCTTCGTGTTCCACGTATTGCCCAACTCGTGCATGCCGAACAGGCAGCGACGGTGGACGGGCTTCAGTCCGTCGCGCACGTCGGGCAGCGCGCGCCCGACAATGACGCTCATCGAATAATCGATATAATCGCGGCTCATCTCGTCCGCGATGTCCACATCCTCCAGCGTACCGTCCGCAGCGGGCGGGGGAAGGCTCGTCGCGGTTTCTGCAAGGGTCTCGTCGTTTTTCTCTTCGTCTGCCATAAACGTTTCCGCTTTTTTGCTTGGAAGTAAATTATACCAAACCACGTTTGTTTCCGCAAGGAACGAATTGGTCTTGCGTTTTACGCGAAAAATATGCTACAATACACGCCGTCTTTTCGCAATGAAAAAGCGACTGTAGCTCAATTGGATAGAGCGTTGGCCTCCGAAGCCGAAGGTTGCTGGTTCGATCCCAGTCAGTCGCACCAATCTGGAATCTTTCCCTCCGTTCCGTATGCCGGCTCGGCCGCACTTGACGGCAAAAGATCGTTTTGATATACTATGCGCCTGTTTCCAATAGGAGAAGAAGAAAAATGAGTCAGCATCGCAGCCTTAAAGGGTCCAGCAAGATTACTTCCAAGCGCAACGTTTTGAAGCGTTTCGAGCGCGTCAACCTGCTCCAGAAACGTGGCGAATGGAAAGAAGGCAACCGCGGACTTGGTCTGAAAAAGACCAAACCGGAAGCATAATGCAGCAAAATCCGGTCACAAGGCGTTCGTTTCTGGCGACGGGCGCCGCCTGTGCACTGGCAGGCGCGGACGCAATCAAGCGCGTTCCGTGCGTTTCGTATCATTCTGCGTTCGACAAAATCAAGCTTGGCAAAACCGGCATAGCGACGACGCGACTTGGATTCGGCACGGGTGTCGGTGCATGGAATCGAACGTCAGGCCTTTTGCGCAAATGCGGCGCAGACGGCGCGGCGAAATTGATACGCGCCGCCTACGACCGCGGCATACGTTTCTTCGATACTGCCGACGCATACGGCACACACTCCTTCGTGCGCAACGCGCTTAAGGGCGTCCCGCGCGATAGTTACGTAATCGCTACTAAATACGCCTGGAACGGCGGAATACCGGCAGCGGACCGCACGGACGTGACGACGTCAATAGATCGGTTCTTGAAAGAACTCGGCACGGACTACATCGATATCGTTCAGATACACTGCGTCACCAGCGCAGAATGGCCGCAGAAGCTGTCCAACCACATGGAGGGGCTGGAAGCCGCGAAACGTGCCGGGAAAATCCGCGCCCACGGTTGCTCATTTCATTCCTTTGGCGCATTGGAGGCGGCGGCAAACACGCCATGGCTTGACGTCGTACACGCCCGCATCAACCCGTTCGGCAAGAGCATGTCCACGACCGCCGAACGCGTCATGCCGGTGCTGAAGAAAATGCACCTGCAGGGTCAGGGCGTAATCGGCATGAAGATTCTCGGCGTCGGCGCCCTCGCAAAAGAACCAGCCAAGATGGATGCATCCATCGCCTACGCTCTCAATTCTGGTGCTGTGGACGTAATCAACATCGGTTTCCTCTCGATCGAGGAAGTAGACGACATCGTCCGCCGCATCGCCGCCGTTCCCCGCTGCTAAAGCATGCGGAGTTTCACG
Source organism: Kiritimatiellia bacterium (assembly GCA_017411125.1). Classification (GTDB taxonomy): domain Bacteria; phylum Verrucomicrobiota; class Kiritimatiellia; order RFP12; family UBA1067; genus RUG572. The sequence goes on along the minus strand of JAFPNP010000135.1, from coordinate 1,191 downwards.
GGGTCACCGCTCACTATATCAGCCTTCTTTATCTCTTCAAACGCAGCGTCCAACGCCTTTGCCGCCGTTGGATGCGTGAGCACAACGACGGGGACATAGCCGGTCTCGGCGCAATCCTCGCCTTTCTGCATTGCGGCGGAAATCGACACGCCGTGCCGACCAAGCGTCGCGGACAGGCATCCGAAACTGCCGGCACGGTCGGCCACCATGAAACGGAGATAGAAACGACTCACAATGTCGCCCGGCGCACGGAGCTTCGTCACGCCTTCGCCGTATTCCGGCATGGCTCTGACATAGCGCACTTCACCGTGCGCCATGTTGCGGGCGATATCGCCGATATCGCCGACGACGGTGGATGCAGTCGGCAGACGCCCTGCGCCGCGTCCATAGAACATCGTATCGCCAACCATGTCTCCGCGCACCATTGCGGCATTGAACACTCCGTCCACGTTTGCCAGCATGTGATGCACCGGCACAAGCGTAGGATGCACGCCGACCTCTATATCTGCATCGTGCTTTGCCACGACGGCAAGCAGTTTGATGCGGTAACCAAAGTCTGCGGCGTACCGCACGTCCATGCCGGAGAGGTTGCGTATGCCCTCGACCTGTATCTGGTCGATCGACGGCTGGAATCCGTATGCCAGCGCAGAGAGAATGCACGCCTTGTGGGCGGTGTCGAACCCGTCGATGTCGAGCGAAGGGTTGGCCTCCGCATAGCCGAGTTTCTGCGCGTCGGCGAGGATTTCGTCGAACGGCCGCCCCTCCTGTTCCATACGCGTGAGGATGTAGTTGCAAGTGCCGTTGAGGATTCCGTGTATCTGCTGTATGTCGTTGCCGGCCAGCCCTTCGCGGAGACAGCGGATGATCGGTATCCCGCCACCCACTGACGCGCCGAAATAGATGTCGACGCCGTTTTTCCGCGCAGCATCGAAGATTTCCCTGCCGTGTTCAGCAAGAAGTTTCTTGTTGGCGGTGACGACGGCCTTGCCGGCATTGAGCGCCGCCAGCACGAACGTTTTCGCAATGCCGGTGCCACCGATGGTTTCCACGACGATCCTGACGTCCGGCGAGGCTATGACGGACTGCGCGTCCGTGGTGAGGACGTCGGGATCTACGCGCACGCCGCGGTCGGTGGTGATATCCAAGTCCGCGATTTTCCTGAGGACTATATCGACACCAAGCCGCTCCGCC
>JAFPNP010000134.1 GCA_017411125.1 Kiritimatiellia bacterium | reverse complement strand
GGATCCCGCCAGTTCTCCGTTCGCTGGCCAGACGCTCACCGGCTTCACCGTGGCCGTCTCGAATGCCTCGGCCTCCGCGCACAACTACATCGTCGTCGATCTCGTGAACGGCGGCTACGAGTTTTTGTCCGATGCGCCCTCTGGCGGCTGGGCGGCCGAGCACAAGTCGTCGAAGATGGTGTTTAAGAGGATTCGGGCTGGGACGTACACGAACGGCGAGGAGACGGCGACTTTCACGCTGCTTGGACTTGGCGAAGCCTCCGCACAAAACTATTCCAAACTCTGGAACCGTCGCACAGTCACGTTCACAAGCGACTTCTACGTCGGCGTATTCAAGTACACGGAGGCGCAGCATGAATGCCTGAATTCTGGCACGCCCGGAAACAGCTTCAAACCCAAGAAACTTTCGTATGATTCTCTTCGTGGCGGTTTGGATGTTGCCGATTGGCCGAGCAAGGGCTATGCGGTTGGCCCGGATTCCGTTGTGGCGAAACTTCGCGCGAAGACAGGCGGGGCGTTCTGGGTCGATCTCTGCGAAGAGGAGCAGTGGGAAGTTGCCGCTCGGGCAGATACGACGACGATTCTGCCGAACGGCGTGACGACGACTGACAATTACGGCGTGTTCACCAACAAACTGAACGAAATTTCCGCTTGGTATGGGACTGTTGGTTTAGAAGAGGCGGTGGTCGGTCTCTACGCCACGAACAATTGGGGATTCTATGACGTCGTCGGCCTTGTGGGCGAGTGGACGCTCGATTCGGCAGTGAAACAAGGTGGTGCCAGTGTGCTCCCGAGGAGCGGTCTTGGCGACAGCACCGATCCGACGGGCGCGGATCTGTCACAGTGGAATTCCGAGTATCGAATCTTCCGCACGGCTTCGGCAAATTACGCAGGTGTGGCCCTTTACAATGTCATTCCTTGCAGCCGGCAAATGAAAAATCATTCAGACGAGTACTCGTGTTCCACGCGCTTCTGCATCCACCTCAAGCCGCTTGTGAAGGAAGGCGGGCAGCCGTGATGGGGAACACGGGACACCTGGGACAGACGGGACACCCGGGACAAGCAAGTCCCGGAAGTCTCGGTCGTCTCGGTAGTCCCGTTACCCCCGCACGCTCCGCCCGCCTCGCCCCTTCCACCCCACCCTCCCGCCCCGGTGCCGTGCTGCAAATCGTGCTGCCGCACGGCGGTTACAAGAAGCTCATCGTCTACCGAAAGAGCGATGTGATCTACCAGGGTACGGTTGCATTCTGCCGGAGGTTCCTCCCGGAGCATGGCGACCGCACGGTCGACCAGATGACGCAGGCGGCACGCAGCTGCAAGCAGAACATCGCCGAGGGAAGCGCCGCTTCGGGCACCTCGAAGGAAACGGAAATCAAGTTGACCAACGTCGCGCGCGCCACGCTCGACGAGCTGATGGAGGATTACCTCGACTGGCTCAAGGCGCATGGATTCGCCGAATGGCCGGCGGACGACCAGCGGCGGGTCGCCGCGCGCGACTACGCCCGGGAACACGCCGACTGGGATGACTGGCAGAATATCTTCGAGACGCGTCCGGCGGAGACCGTGGCGAACCTCATGCTGACGCTCTGCCACCAGACGCGCTACATGCTCGACAAGATGATCGCAGCCCAGGAAGAGGATTTCAAAAAACACGGCGGCGTACGCGAACGCATGCACGCCGCGCGCACGGCGGCGCGCGGCGAAGACTGGGACAAGGGCGTGTACTCCAGGCTCGATGCGGCGGCCGACGCCGCCGACCTCATGGCGCGCGCAAGCGAAATCAAACGCAAGGTCGACCAGACCGTGTGGAGCATCAAGCGCAGAAAAGGCTGGCAATGAGGCACTGCGAACGACGGGACTACCGGGACTACCGAGCTTCCTGCCGCAGCAGGGCTCTTGCTGCCGCGCTTGGTGCTGCAATTGCCGCTTTTGCAGTCTCAGCATTTGCGGCCCCCTTGGCCCTCCCGGCCCCATCAGCGCTTGCGGCCCCCTTGGCCCTCCCGGCCCCATCAGCGCTTGCGGCCCCCTCGGCCCTCCCGGCCTCATCAGCGCTTGTGGCCTCCTCGACCCCCTCAGCATTTGCGGCAGCTTCTGCAACCACAGAAGCGATTCCTGCAGTCTCGGAAGTCCCGGTAGTCCCAGTGGTCGTGTCGGTCATGATCGACCGCTCCTCAGAAATTGTTTTGCCGGCTGGTGCGCCCTCTGCCACGCGGCTCGCGGCCGAAGAGCTGAATTTCTTCCTCGCGCGCATCCTCGGCGCGCCGCTGCCGATTGTCGCGCAGCGCACCGCCGGTAAAACGGCGATCGTGCTGGGCGGCGGCCCTGACTGGGAAAGCCGCCATCTTGGCGGCGTCCCGCGCGACCGCGACGGCTATGTAATCGATTCGCGCGATGGTGTCCTGTGCATCGTCGGCAACGACGACGATCCCCCCGATCCCGCCGCCACCGCGGCGCTGCCCGACGAGGCCCCGTGGCAGCCCTGCTTCCGGCGCGGCACGCTCTTTGGCGTGTACGCCTTCCTCGAGCGCTTCGCCGGCGTGCGCATGTACTTCCCCGGCGAACTCGGCACGTGCATTCCGAAGGCGGCGCGCATCGCCGTGCCCGAAGGGCGCATCGAGGAAGCGCCCGCGTTCTCCGTGCGCCGCTACGGCTATGCCGACGGACCCGTCCCCAAGGATCTGCTTGATGGCAAGGGAGATCGATGCGATTGTTCGCAAATGACAAATGCCACAAGTGTTCACAAATCGCAAATGGACGAGACCGCCTTCAAACGACTCAACTGGTACCGCCTGCGCATGGAAACCTATCACCTCAGGTGCTGCCACGGCGCGAAGACTCACTGCCTCTCGCCGGAGACCTGGGATTCTATCTACACCAACGCCTGCGCACTTTACAGGGCGGCGGCGTTCCCCGTTCCCCATTCTCCATTCCCCGTTCCCCAACTCGTCTTCGACGCCATGCCGAAGGATGGCTTCACGTGGGCGCGGCACTGTCCCTGCGACTGGTGCGCGAAGAACATTCCATTCTCCCGCACTGACACCGGTTACGCATCCGAACTCGTGTGGCAACGCACCGCCGAACTCGCGAACCGGCTCGCCGCCAGATTCCCCAACGCGCGTGTCTCTCAGATGTCGTACATCCCCTACGTGCGCATCCCAACGAACGACATCCCCGACAACGTCGATGTGTTCGTCGCTCGTCGTGGCCCGTGGGCCGAAGGCACGGCGATCGGCGCGCGCGAGCGGGAAGAGGTGCGCCGCTGGCATGAAAAGCTCGGACGGAAGGTCTCGCTCTGGAACTATCCCGACAAGGTCGATTGCTGGAACCTCGAGATGAAGAACATTCCGCAGCTCGCACCGCGCGCGTGGGCACGCTACTATCGCGCCGCAGCGCCGCATGTGAACGGTGCGTTCGCGGAAAGCGAGAGCGACCGCTGGTTCTACAACTACCTCAACTACTACGTGTTCGCGCGCGTCTGCTGGAACCCGGAAGCCGACGTTGAGGCGATTCTCGCGGAACACCACCGTCTCATGTTCGGCGCGGCGGCGGAGGAGATGGCCGAGTTCTTCGACACGCTGGAGGCGTGCTGGATGAAGGTTGTCGCAAGGCCCTACGACACGCCGCTCGGCCCTGGCGTGTGCGAAGCGCCGACGGAGGAGGAGCTGCGCACGAAGATCTATTCGCCGGAGGTGCTCTCGCGCCTCGCCGCGCTTCTCCGCGACGCGGAGGCGAAGGTCGCCGCCGGGTCGCTGGAGGCGCGCCGCATTGCGCTCTTCAGGCGTGAGTATCTGGAGCCGCTCCCATTCCCCGTTTCCTGTTCCCCGTCCCCCGTCCGAATTGGCTTGATATCCGACATCCACATCGGTGACGACAACGACAACTCGGATCTCAAGCGTGCGCTCCGGCTCTTCGACGCGAAGAAGGCCGACGCCGTGATTGCCGCGGGCGACCTGACCGACCTCGGGCTTCTCTCCGAACTGCGCGCGGTCGCCGCCGCGTGGAACGAGGTGTTCCCCGGAAGCCGCCGCTCCGATGGCGAGCCGGTGACGCGCCTCTTCCACTACGGCGACCACGACACCGCGCTCAACTTCAAGGTGCGCCAGCGCGAGGTCGTCGCCAAGGGACGGTGGCACGACTACATCCCGCACATCGGCCCCGCAGTCGCGTGGCAGCTCGCCTTCGGCGAGCCGTTCGAGCCGGTTGTCCGCCGCATGGTGAAGGGATGCGAGTTCACACTCGTGCATTTCTTGCCAAATGGCGGGCACGCGGGACGCATGCCCCTACCGCGCGACCGCGCTCCTTGGCTGCACGTTTTTTCCCAGCACCGCACATATCGCGGGCTGTTTGCGCGGCCCGGCTGCGGCGACGAGATCTCGTGGGACGACGGTGCGTCGCTCGCCTACGTCACGAACATGCCGAACACGATCGCCGTATGCGGACATGCCCACATATCCGCCACTAACGACACGTCGTTCGTGGTAGGGTCGCGCGTCCCGCGCGATCGCGGACACGCGGGATGCGTGCCCCTATCGGATGGCTTCGCCGCGATTGCGATACCTTCGCTTTTCTACCAGATCAAGACCTGGCTTCCTAAGCCGAAGGGCGACCACAATTCGCACCAGGCGCTTTTTCTAATTGCCGGGCCTGAAGGAATTGTCGTCGAGCGGCTGGATGTGAGAACGGGAAAGAAGATCGGCCCCGACATTCAGCTGGCAGGGTCGCGCGTCCCGCGTCCCGCGCGACCGCAATGTGCGATAAATTGAATGGCCAAAGGAGAATCAATGGACAATGATTTCCTAAAAGACTTCCATTTCACGCCAGACGGGACGATGTCCCTTGCAGACGCGCTTTGCGCGTACATAAAGGACGAGATCGCCTACGGCCGCCTCAAGGCGGGCGTGCCGATCCCGACCATCCAAGACCTTGCCGAGGCGAGCGGGCTCACATTCCGCGTCGCACGCGGCGTTGTTGAACGGCTGGCGCGGGAAGGGTACGTGCGTTCGCGTCCGCGCATAGGCACTGTAGTTATGTCGCGCGACGTCATAACGCTGCGAGGGCGCATCCTCTTCGTGTTGCCCGACGTGGACGCATGCAGCTACCACGTCACAATGATCGCCAATGCGCTCCGCTGCAGACTGGGGACGGCGGGATGTGCATTCTCCACTGTGGTCTTTTCGCGTGAAGAGCGAATCGGGCTCACGTTCTTGAAGCACGAGCTTCTCCGCGCGCCCGACGTCGCCATCGTGATCTACGGCACTGCGCCTGTGCGGAAGTGCCTTCGCGAAGCGGGCGTCAGAAGCGTATTCATATACGGCGATCCGCCTAAGCCGAACGAAGGGTGGTGGATTAGGTTCTCGGCGGAGGAAGCGGTCGCGAATTTCGTCCAGCACTGTGCACGCGCCGGCGTGAAGCGCGTCATGCAGGTGCGCTTCGACGGCAACGAGACTCCGGATGCGCGCAGGGCGCTTGCGGCCAAGAAGATAAAGTGCGGCTGGCTTACTGTTCCGCGCATGGATGGGCTTGGCCGCTACGAGGGCATCGAGCGGTCTGCCTACAATATGTTCATGAGCATGTCGCGTTCATCTTTCCCCGACGTGTTCCTTTTCTGGGACGACTTTGTGGCGCAGGGAGCGCTCACTGCGTTTCTCGGACGGGGACTCAGGATTCCAGACGACATCAAGGTGGTGACGCTTTCGAACCGCGGGCTGGGGCCAGTCTATTCCGAGGCTCTCACGCGTTTCGAATGCGATGCCGCCGAAGCTGGCGAGAAAGTCGCCGCATACACGCTTTCGCTTCTTGCCAAGGGGCGGTTGCCGCCGCCGCCTGTCATCGCTCCGCATTACATCTTCGGGCGCACTTTCCCGTACCCGTGTTAGTGGAGGCGAAGAGTGAACAATGAAGAGTGAAGATGCGTTGGGATGGAAGGTGCGGATCGGATTCGGCGCGGGAGACCTTGCGCAGAATCTTGTGTTCTCGGCAGTAGGCACGTATCTGCTTTTTTTCAGTACCGACGTGGTCGGCCTTGCGCCATCGGCCGTCGCGACGATGTTCCTCGTCGTGCAGCTGGCGGACGCGCTGTGGAACCCGTTTGCGGGCGTGTTCATCGACCGGCGCAGTCCGCCGTGGGGCAAGTACCGTTCGTATCTCGTTATGGCTGGCATTCCGTTTGCAGCCTTCGCCGTCATGTGCTTCGCCAATCCCTTCGGCGGCGCATGGAAGATGATTTACGCATGCGCGGCATACGCGGGCTTCACGCTGCTCTTCACGCTCATGAACGTCGCCTACGGCGCGCTCAGCGCCTCGCTTTCGCGTGACATGGATGAAATCACCACGCTCACGGCAGTCAGGATTTTCCTGGCGAACGCAGGGTGTCTCGCGGCCATGGCGGGCGTGCCGATGCTTGTGGCCGCGCTGGCGGGGAAAGGAGTGGCGAGTTCGGGGCACATGTCGCTTTTCATGGCGTGCGGGATGCTGCCGTCGTTCGTGTTCATGCCGCTTTTGCCGTCATTGAGGCGGCGTCTTGGGAAGAAGGGGCTTTTCTATGTTTTTGCGTGCGTCGCAGTGTTCGGAATGGCCGCGTTGTACGTTTTGAGCCGCGCGGGAGGGACGCGCTCCGTCGCGTCCGAATGGATCTATGCAGCGCAGTTCGTGAAGGCGACGGGCATCATCGTGTCGACGGGATACATGTGGGCACTCGTGCCGGAGGTGATCGCGTACTCCGAGCGTCTGACGGGACGGCGCGTCTCCGGGGTGATCAACGCCATCGTGGGCGTATTCTTCCGGGCGGGGATGGCGCTGGGAAACGTTGCGGCGGGCCTCGTGCTCGCCGGAACAGGCTATCGGGCCGTCGCCGACGCGGAAGGGGGGATGTCCCTGCCGACGGTCCCAAGCGCATGGCTCTGGACGATGGCAGCCCTCGCGGGGGTCGCCGTCGTGCTGCTTGTCTTTTCCTTCACACAGACGAAGGAACGCGTGGTGATGAAGGCGGCGGACGCCGCGCAGGTGAGGGTCGCCGACCTTTGGCGGGAGTTCCGGCGGAACGGTCCGCTCAGGTGGCTTGCGCTCTTCTTCGTGGCGGCGTTCGCGCTGATGTCGGCGGGCAACGCGGCGGGCGCGTATTTCATGAACGGGCTCGAATCGCAGACGCCGCTCGCGCAGGAGGGCATCCGGTGGCTCGTGTGCGTGATCCCTGCGATCCTTCTCGCCGCGGCGGCCGCGGCCCTCGTCCGCTATCCGCTCGACGACGCGACGGTGGCCTGCCTCAACCGCGCTATGCGGGACGCCTGAGAATTTTGCCAAAATCCAATGCCCAATTGGCAACATTGGCAATTGGCAACACTTCCACATTGGCAACACTTTTATTTTGCCCATTTTGCCAAAAATGGCTGGGAAAAATTATGGCATGAGCGCCATGTATGTGCTACAATACAACTCGCTTCCTATTAGGAGGCATTGAAAACCAAAAGGAGAAGGAGAAAACGATGAAAAAAATGTTTGCGGCATTGGCGGCAGCCCTGTGTCTGGTCTCAGGCGCATGGGCGTCTGGAGTGTGGAATCTGGGAAACGTTACCTATAATCTGCAGCACCTTGGCGCCGACGAGGGTGGTGACGTGTTGACTGGGACGCTTAACAGCGCCCAAAAACTGAGCATCAATGACGGCGGTACGATTACGCTCAGAAACGCAACTATCGATCTTTCGAGCAACAGCCCCCAGTGTGCGGGTCTTACCTGCGAAGGCAGTGCCACGATCATCCTCGAAGGCGAGAACACGATCAATGGCATATCTAGCGGCAAGCCTGGCATCTACGTCCCGTCGGGTAGCACTCTCACCATAAAAGGCACCGGTACGCTCAACGCCAGTGGCAACGGCAGCGGCTCCGGCATCGGCGGCGGCCTCAGTCTTAGCTGCGGCAATATCGTGATAGAGGGGTCTCCAACCATAAACGCTACAGGCGGACAGTATTGCGCGGCCATAGGCGGCGGCGGTAACAGCGGGACTTCCTGCGGGACTATCACGATCAAAGGCGGAACAATAAACGCAACTGGTGGATATTGGGCTTCTGCAATCGGCAGTGGCTATTATGCGTCCTGCGGAAATATCTCCATCACTGGCGGAACCGTCACAGCGACAGGTGGCGCCGATGCAGCCGCAATCGGTGGTGGCTACCATAACGAATCCTGCGGCTCCATCAGCATCGGCGGAGGCATTACCCAAGTCGTCGCTACACGTACAAGGCAGAATGATACAGACAGCGGTTATGCCATTGGCAGAGGCTATAATGGCGTAAACATCTCGACGACTTACGACGGTACATTGCGCAATTCTTACAACAGTGGCACTTTGACTCGCACTCTTGTGCCCTGGGATGGAAATCTCGCCAATCTATCGCAAACAAGCGTCAAGGCTGCCAACGGCACGACCATAACGGGCAGGCTCTCGTACAAGTGCAAGATTATCATTGCCAGCGGCGCGAGCGTGACGCTCAGCAACGCGACTATTAATGGAGCAAGCATCAACAGTTCTGACAATGATAGCTACAAATTTGCCGGCATTACATGCGAAGGATGGGCAAACATTAATCTCGTCGGCGACAATACCGTGAGCAGCTACCACTCCGACTACCCCGGCATCTATGTTCCGACCGGCGACACACTCTATTTGAGGGGAAGCGGCACCCTCACTGCCACAGGCCGAGACAGGGCAGCCGGCATTGGCGCAGGATACAACCTCGACTGCGGAAACATCTCCATTGGCGACCATACTGGCGCACCGACGATCAATGCGACCGGTGGAACAAATGGGGCTGGCATTGGCGGCGCATATTCGGGCAGCTGCGGGAACATCACCATAAATGCCGGCACAATTACCGCAACGGGTGGTGCATATGCGGCCGGCATCGGCGGCGGTTACTGGGGATCCAGTTGCGGCACCATCTCCATCACAGGTGGAACCGTAACTGCCACGGGCGGGAACAACTGCGCCGGCATCGGCAGCGGCTACGGCAATGGCGGCACCTGCGGCAACATCACAATCGGCACGCGTATCACCCGGGTGGTTGCAACTTGCGGATCCGATTGCACCAACACAATCGGTGCGGCAAAGAGCGGCGCATACGTCCCTGTTGGTATTGCCAATGGGCTGGCATACAGATACAGCAACAATTATAATACGCGCACCATTGAACCATGGGACGGCAATCTTTCCACACTTGGAAGCGACGTGGTCGTAACAAAGACCACGACTATTACGGGCACCCTTTCCTCCGCCCACAAGATTTCCATCGCCAGCGGCGCGAGCGTAACGCTAGAAAACGCGAAAATCAACAGCAACGGCACCGAATCTGGGAGCGAGTCCACACAATGGGCGGGCTTGACCTGCGAAGGCAGCGCCACGATCACCCTCAGTGGGGAGAATACAGTCAGGGGCTTCTTCTCGAGATTCCCGGCGATCCACGTACCGTCAGGCTCCACGCTCACGATCAAAGGCACCGGCTCGCTCAATGCCCTGCACACCACATTCGCGGCGGGCATCGGCGGCGGCTACGACCTCGACTGCGGCAACATCGTGATCCAGGGCAATCCTACCATTAACGCCAAGGGCGGCAACGCCTCGGCCGGCATCGGCGGCGGTCCGAGGGCCGCCTGCGGAAACATCACAATCGGAGGCGGCACGATAACCGCATACAATGTGACGGGCGGTGCGGCCATCGGCAGCGGCGTAACCTACGGCACTGCTGACGAAGAACAGGCTTCCTGCGGAAACATCTACATTGGGGGCGGAAATATCACTGCCACTGCTGCCACTTCTCCAGGAACCTCTGCCGGCGGCGCCGGCATCGGCAGCGGTGAAGGGGCATCCTGCGAAAACATCACCATCCAGGGAGGAACCGTCACGGCTACAGGCGGCGGAAATGCGGCCGGTATCGGCAGCGGCTGCAGCAGAAACGACACCACCGCTTCCTGCGGTACCATCACAATCAACAGGGGCATCTATACCGTCACCGCCACCTGCGGCAGTGCCACTGACAATTCCACCGTGGAACCCATCGGCAAGGGAGACATGAGCACCTGCGGGACTGTAACGGTCGATCCATATCTTGCGGACGGGACGAGTGGGAACACCCGCATCGTTGCCACATGGGACAACAATCTCGCAAACTTGACCGGCAGCATAAAGCTCACAGACGGCACGACCATAACCGGTACGCTTCCGGCTGGTAGCAACCACAAGATCACGATTACCGACGGGGCCAGTATCACGCTCAACAACGCGACAATCGCAACCGGCGTGAACAATTCAAGCTACGCATGGGCTGGCTTGACCTGCGAAGGCAACGCGACGATCACGCTTGTCGGCGAGAATACGGTCAAGGGCTTCTACGAGGACTATCCCGGCATCTATGTCCCGCCGGGCAAGACACTCACCATCCAGGGCAGCGGCTCGCTCACTGCCAGCAGCAACGGCTGGGGCGCGGGTATCGGCGCGGGATATAACTATTCAAGCGGCGACCATCCGGTTCTAAATTGCGGTAACATCGTCATCAATGGTGGTGCGATAACTGCGACAGGCGGAAGGTATGCCGCAGGCATAGGCGGTGGACATTCCAGTTCCTGCGGCAACATCACGATAAACTACAATCCTTCTGTATTGTATGTAAAGGCAATATGCGACAGCGACGCAACTCCTATCGGTGCGGGCAGCAGTGGCAGTTCTGCCGGCAATGTTAGCGTGAACAGCGGTTTGTTCGACTTGACCAGAGGCAACACCAGAGAAATCACGAAAATCAGGTCTGCATTCGTTTCCGGCACTCAGTGGGACTACTGCCTCCTCTCAGACGGTGCGTTTATATGCAGCAGAGGCGGCGGCGAGCCGCAGTGCGCTGTTTCCCCCAAGCCTGAAGGCAGACTGGCGATCCCTGCGACGCTCGGCGGCGAAACCGTCGTCGGCCTTGGCGACTCGGCGTTCTACTATTGCAACTCGGTGACGGGCGTTGAGATTCCTTCAACCGTTACATTCATTGGGGATCGTGCGTTCGCCATGTGCTTTGCCCTTGAAGACGTTGTGATTCCGTCTGGCGTGACGAGCATAGGAAGAGGCGCTTTCGCCGGCACCGACCTTTCCAGTGTGGAACTTCCGTCGGGGTTGAAGAATATTGCGCCTGAAACATTCAACAATTGCGACTATCTTGTTGATGTGAGCATTCCAGGCAGCGTTACGAACATCGGGGACAATGCGTTCGCCAACTGCGACAGGCTTGAGCGCGTTGTGATTCCAGATGGCGTGGCGCGAATCGGCGAGTTCGCGTTTGCAGATTCCAGTATTGCGGAAGTTGTGATTCCGCCTTCGGTCGTTACGGTTGAAAGGCAGGCGTTTGTCAGGACATTCTTAACCGATGTCTATGTCTCGTCCAGTTCTGAAGCGACACGTGTCCGTGGTCTGCTTGAGGAGGGGTACTCCGAACCCGAACAGGGAAGAGTGCCAGACAAGGACAACATCAACTACATCGTCGGCGGATTCGAGGTAATTGACGGCGTCACATGGTACTATTTGATCAACGAGACCAATGGTCTCTATAACGGGCCTGCGACGGCGACGATCGCAAGGAAGGATGCGCAGGGCAACTACATTCCGGCCGTCTCGCCCTCGCTGACCGGCGAAGTGACGATTCCTGCTACGCTCGGCGGATATCCTGTCGTCCGCATTGGTGAAAAGGCTCTGAACGGACTGGCGGACATTACCTCCGTCACGATTCCCGCAGACGTCACCTCAATCGACTTTGCCGCGTTTGCATGGTGCGCCGGGCTCGAAAGCGTGACGTTCGAGGGGGAGGTCTTGGATCATATCGGCATGGCGGCCTTCGAGGGGTGCAGTTCGCTCGCAAGCGTGGACATCCCTGATTCGACCTGCGCAATTCTGGAGAGGGCTTTCGGTTCTTGCACAGGGCTTCAGGAAATCAAGTTGCCCTACGGCAACGAAGGCTTGGCGGAAATCGGCCAGAACGCTTTCCAGTCGTGCGCGCCCACGAAGATATATCTGCCCTACTCCGACAACAGAAGCATTTATCAGGGACGTCTGGTGAATCCTGGTGCAATGAACTTGGCAAATGCTACGATCGTCGTTACGGGTTGTACATACGACTGGGGTGGCTATACTTGGACGTATAGCGTTGAGGACGGCAAAATCGAACTATACAACAAAGGCGATGTTGTGGTTTCGCCGTCGCCGACCGGGGTGCTTGAGTTCCCGAACACGAGCAACTCCTATATCGGCTACCCGATTGTAAGCATCGGCGAGAATGCCTTCAATGGTTGCAGCGGCCTTACTGGTGTTGTGATTCCGTCGACAGTGACGAACATTTCTTCCGGCGCGTTCAAGAACTGCGAAGATTTGGGTGTCCTCTATGTCTCCATTGGCGACACGGCTCGCGTCAGGGCGTTGCTCAATTCGGACAACATCGACAATACCGGCATCTTGATCGTCGAGCAGGGCGTTGGTTCTACAAGCGACGGCAGCTACGCGCTCTACTTCCGCACATCTGACGGCGCGACCGCGTCGATCTACGGCTTCGCGGGACAGGGCGCTTCCTTGACGATCCCCGACACCATTGGCGGCTTCACGGTCACCGGCATCAGCGCCGGAGCGTTCGCGGACGGCGCGTTCACGAGCGTGACGCTCCCGGCCGGAATTTTCAGCGTTGGCTGGCAGGCGTTCAACAACACTCTCAAGAATGTCTATGTGCCGGATGGTGTTTCGGTTTCCGACGCCATCTACTGGTTCGAAAGCGCGGCGTCGGCGTCCGGCAAGACGTTCTACGGCAGCGAAACGGACGGTTATGGCGTCACGTGGTACTTCCGCGTCCCTCCGGCTATCGGCGACAGTCGAGTCGCGGAAGTGTACAAGGGCGAGGACACCCCCGCGTTCTCCGCACCGGACGGCACGACCGAATTGACCGTCCCCACGACGCTCGCCGGCTATGGCGTCGCCAAGATCGGTGAGTTCGCGTTCTACAGAAGCACGAATCTGACCACCGTGGATATTCCGGCCAGCGTGACGAGCATCGGCAATTATGCGTTCTCCTATTGCAGCAGTCTCGAATCCATCGAACTCCCCCAGGGGCTGACGGAAATAAGCGAGTGCATGTTCGCCGGATGTTCAAAACTGACGGAAATCGCCATCTCCGCCGGCGTGACGAAGATCGGCTTTTCTGCGTTCAGATCTTGCCGGGGACTGAAAACGCTTGTGATTCCGCAGAACATCGCGAGCATTGGCAGTCAGGCGTTCTTTGATTGCACCGCTCTGACGGCTATCATGGTGCCGGCGAACTTCGGCAATATCGTCTCCGACGCAAACAAGGACATGTTCCAAGAATGCAGCGCGCTGCAGACCATTTACGTGCCGTATGGCTGCGAGGACGATGTATGGTCCAGCCTCTACTCCTCCGGCATAAACACGTTTGCAGTGCGCGACGGTGGTTTCGAGAAGGTTGGCGACTACACATGGTACTACGCATTCAACGACGGTGGCCAGACGGTCAGGATCGAGAGGAAGGACAAGCTCCACAACCTCATTTCCGCAGTATCGCCTGCCCCGGTCGGCGCTGTCCAGATTCCCTACACCCTCGGCGGATATGCAGTCACGGGAATAGGCGAGAAGGCGTTCTGGAACTGCTCGTATCTGGACGGCGTGGTTCTCACCGATTACATCACGAGCATCGGCGCAGGCGCGTTCTTCGGCTGCGCAGATCCGCTGTTGATCCAGGTCGGGATGAATCGCAAATCCGAAGTCGAGCAGCTGCTCTCGCAGTCTGGTCATGATATGACCAAGATAAATGTCGATTCCGGTTGCGTGGTTGACGAAAACGGCTACTACTGGTACTACAACCTCGTCAGCGACGGCAACGGCGGTTGGACGGCGGAAATCACCGATTTGATCATCGGGCAGAATGAATGCCAGGAATTGGTCGTCCCGGAGACCCTCGGCGGCTATCCGGTCGCGAGCCTTGCGAACTATGCGTTCTCCGATCGTCTCCCATCGACGACGACCGTCACATTCCCTGCGAGCGTCCAGACCATCGGCTATGGCGCTTTCATCGGCTGCGACAGCTTGACGACCATCAACGTCCCGGCTGGCTCCGGCGCTGCGATGACGGCGATGCTTGAGGAGTCGGGCCTCGACATGGCAAACATAACGGTTGTCGATCCGGAACCCGCCAAGACGGTTGCGGAGGTCGCGGCCGAGTTGTTCGATGACGCCGTCATCAACCTCACCGGCGAGACACCGTCCATCACGATTAAGACTATTCCCGGCTTCACCTACACCGTCAAGGAAGGCCAGACGCTTCAGGGCATGACGTGGAAGAGCGGCGAGGGCAAGGTCAAGGTCGGTGACGGCAATGATTGGTCGCCCACGCTGCAGAAATACAGCGGAAGTGGCTTCTACACCATCGGCGTGAGAGTGACAGAGTAATGGTACTGCCATAACGTCGATCAACTCCCTCTGCCGTCTAAAGATGACAGGGGGATTTTTCTGTCTCTTGGTTAGAAGTGCGGCAACTGCACGGTATGGAACGTGCCCCTCGCGCGCCGCCCCGCTTACCGTCATTGGCATCGCATGGGCTTAGCCATCGGCTTGTACGAAGCAGTTTTGCCGTGTGCGTCCTTTGTACACAACAAAGTTGGTGAAATGCCGGGCAACAGGACGACATGCAGTCCAGCATCCCCGAGACGCCGTGGGTGAGGGACGACGGTCTCGACATGGCCGGGCTCATAGCAGTGCGTGAAGTATCTCGACACCCTCAAGCTTTCCGAAGGCTGGATGCCGATTTTCGACAAGTCGAAGGCGAAGTCGTGGGACGAGAAGATCTACGCCCGCGACGTACAGTGCGACGGCAAGACGATCCACGTTATCGGATTGTAGCGCCGATTGGTCCATAGTGGTTTGTGGCTAACGCGCCCGAGCCCATTTGCCGACTGTTGAAAAGTTGGGCCCGATGAGTTGAAGTCAGAACCGACACGGCTTTACATTTAACAATGACATCGTCCTTGCATAGGAAATGGCGCGATTAGATCAAAAATCCATCGAGATCGCCGAGTCGCTCGGCGTCGAAAAGAGCGGAAACATCATGGCGGCGCTCCGTGGAGGCCGACGGCTATTTCGACGCGATCGTGCCAGCGTCAAGCCTGTTGGGGCTGTAGTGGCTCGTATGGGAGCGGCCGCGCCACTAACGACTTATTGTGCCCATTTTGCCAAAAAACTGTGTGGAACGGTATTGCCCTCTTTCCGCTTAGTGTGCTAGAATAGCGCTAACCTAACGACAAAAAGGAGCAACTATGAAAAAATTACTTGCACTGTTCGTGGCGGCCATGGGCTTCGCCGCCCACTTCACATTGTTCGTCAGGAACGTCATCTCCCGACTTTCGCCGTTGACCTCGACGATCGCGCACACTCGCCGGAACGTCTGCGGATACTTCCCGGAGGTGTTCGCCGCCGTCAGGCGCACAATCTCGTCTG